>JAWJLM010000089.1 GCA_040191315.1 Bacillaceae bacterium S4-13-56
CTAAAGGTCCTTGAACCAATCGGACATTTACGGGCAGCCAATCATGAAACAAGCATCACTAACAAGGATGAAAAATTTAATGTTTTATTTTCATGGAAGTTTATCCCCTACCTACTCTTTTCTCTTCCCGTAAGACTTGAGGTGGGGGTATTACTACCCGTTAATGCGAGATAAAGTAAAATGAAAATCCGTATTAAGGGACCAACACAAAAGAATCTCCCTTATAGTATGTAAATCTATAAGGAGAGGTTCTTTTGTGTTGGAAAAAAAGGAATCTTTTCTCTTTTGACAATCGTAAAGAAATGTAAGATGATGGGTAAGTATCTTTTTTATCGTGAAGGAGGTGAGTACAGATGATTCTCGAAATATTGAATGAGATTTTAAGTGATTTTTCTCCGTTTTATTTATATGTGGGATTTCTTTTGTTTTTTGCATTTTCTTATGCATCAATTACCATTGCTCCTCATTATGTCACGAGTAACTCATATTATATCTCTAATACCGAGATGGTAGATTTTATTGCCTGGTGTGAGCATCGTATCTTAGGACTAAGGCACCGAATACAAACCTGGATTTCTGAAAAAATTAAACGGAAAGAAAGCCCGGAAAATGACTCAGAGGGTCACCATTGTTGTTCCTTTTTACATCTAGATTATAAATCTCAAGGAGGACAACAATGTCTGTATTCACTTCCACAAAAAAATATAGCTTAGTTTTATTGTTATTAGTTCTTGTTTTAACAGGATGTGGTGTATCCAACGAACCCATCAATGCGGAAACTTCAGGATGGTTCAACCATTATTTTGTATATAACTTTTCCCAGTTAATTAAATGGATTGCGGAATTACTAGGTGGAAACTATGGTCTTTCTATTATCGCCATGACCCTTCTTATACGGTTAGCCTTGTTACCTCTTATGATGAAACAGTCTAAAGGTAGCTATGCTTCTCGTGAAAAGATGCAGGTTATTAAACCTGAATTAGATGAGCTTCAAAATAAATATAAAGGGAAGAAGGATCCTGAAAGCCGCCAAAAAATGCAGCAGGAAATGATGCAACTCTATCAAAAGCATCAATTTAACCCTATAGCATCGATAGGCTGCCTCCCGCTGATTATTCAATTCCCGATATTAATAGGTTTCTATTATGCAATCTTAAGGACACCAGAGATTGCTTCTCATACTTTTCTATGGTTCAACTTAGGACAGGTTGATTATGTGATGCCATTTATTGCAGCAGCCATCTATTACTTACAATTTAAAGTAAGTATGATTGGGATGGACCCTGCCCAACAAAAACAAATGGCTTTCATGGGACTGTTATCTCCATTAATGATCGGGTTTGTATCTTTTACAACACCAGCTGCCCTTCCATTATATTGGACAGTCGGTGGTCTATTCCTAATTGGACAATCCTTGTTATTTAAAAAACTTTATGCGAAAAAAGATGAATAAATAGAATGTTGATTTGAGCACTCCTCCTTTTCCTTTTGGTGGAGTGCTTTTTAAATTTCAATAGGGGGGTTCTATTTACTGATACTCCGTCTATATGAGTGAAAATGTGTGGATAGAAAGGTTCTATTGACTGAAATAGGACTTCCCAAAGAGAAAAGGCGTAAATAGAGCCGTTCTATTGACTGATATAGTACTTTTCAAAGAGAAAAGGCGTCAATAGAGCCGTTCTATTGACTGATATTGGACTTCCTAAAGAGAAAAGGCGTCAATAGAGCCGTTCTATTGACTGAAATAGGACTTCCCAAAGAGAAAAGGCGTCAATAGAGCTGTTCTATTGACCGATATTGGACTTCCCAAAGAGAAAAGGCGTCAATAGAGCCGTTCTATTGACTGATATTGGACTTTCCAAAGAGAAAAGGCGTAAATAGAGCCGTTCTATTGACTGAAATAGCACTTTTCAAAGAAAAAAGGCGTAAATAGAGCCGTTCTATTGACTGAAATAGCACTTTTCAAAGAAAAAAGGCGTCAATAGAGCCGTTCTATTGACTGAAATAGCACTTTCCAAAGAGAAAAGGCGTAAATAGAGCTGTTCTATTGACCGAAATAGGACTTTCCAAAGAGAAAAGGCGTCAATAGAGCCGTTCTATTGACCGAAATAGCACTTCCTAAAGAGAAAAGGCGTCAATAGAGCCGTTCTATTGACTGATATTGCACTTCCTAAAGAGAAAAGGCGTAAATAGAGCCGTTCTATTGACTGAGAATCCTCTTCCCAGGTAAAACTACGCAAATAGAACACAAGTTTATATAAGTTTAACTAATAGCACCCTCACTCAACCACCTGAAATATACAATGACTTGAATAAAAATAAAAAATTAACCAAATTATCGTATTGTTATTGAATAAAAATTCTAATAAATGTATAATCATAAATTATAAGCAAAGGAAGCATCAAATGGTTGCAGGGAGGTTTTTGTGTGGAGAAAGGATATCTTGTCCTTGAAACAGGTGAGGTTTTCGAAGGAATAAGGATTGGAAGTCAAACTAATAGCTTAGGAGAAGTTGTCTTTAACACGAGCATGACAGGGTATCAGGAAATGATGACAGATCCATCCTATACAGGGCAAATTTTAACGTTTTGTTATCCGTTGATTGGAAACTACGGAATTAATTTAGTAGATAACGAAAGTAAGAAACCAACGCTTGCTGGGGTCATTATTGGGAATGCCTGTGAGGAGCCCAGCCACTATCAATCGGTACAATCACTATCCGAACAGCTGGTGCAAGTTGGTGTTCCTGGCCTAACTGGTGTGGACACTAGGGCGCTGACTAAGGCCATACGTAAACAAGGAACGGTTAAGGGCTACCTATCAGCCGAAGAGGCCCCCCAACCACAAATTTTTCAGGAAAAAGAAAAAGAGTTCTGGGTTGGGCAGGTGTCGACAAAGGCCGTTAAGAAATACCTGGGGCGCGGGCCACATGTGGTGTTAATAGATTATGGGTATAAGAAGTCAATTTTGAAGGCGTTACAGCATGCTGGGTGTGCGGTGACGGTGGTTCCGTATTCTTATTCGTTTCAGCAGGTGCAGAGTTTGCAGCCGGATGGGGTTGTGTTTAGTAATGGGCCGGGGGATCCGATGGCACTTGAAAAATGGTTTCCGGAGATTAAGAAAATTACTCAAACATACCCAAGTCTAGGGATTTGCTTAGGGCACCAGTTAATTGCGTTAGCATACGGTGCAAAGACAGAAAAGATGAAGTATGGTCATCGCGGGGGGAATCATCCCGTGAAGGAGATTAAAACGGGCAAGGTTCATATGACACCGCAAAATCACAGTTATGTGGTGACAGTTGCCAGTATTAAGACGAGTGAGTTTGAAGTAACGTATCGCAATATCAATGACCAAACAATAGAGGGATTGAAGCATAAAAAATATCCAATTGAATTGGTTCAATTTCATCCTGAAGCTCATCCTGGGCCAAGCGACACGGCTCATGTGTTCCAACAGTTCATTGACCAAATTTCATCAGTAGGAGAGTTTCAATATGCCATTACGTAAAGGATTAGAGAAAGTACTTGTGATTGGTTCCGGTCCCATCGTCATTGGGCAGGCCGCTGAATTCGACTACGCAGGAACACAGGCCTGCCTGGCTCTTAAAGAGGAAGGTCTGAAAGTTGTTCTCGTCAACAACAACCCCGCTACCATCATGACCGACCAAACCATTGCTGACGAAGTGTATATGGAGCCACTAACAGTTGAGTCATTGGATAAAATCATTGCCAAGGAACGTCCAGATGGTGTTATAGGAACGCTTGGGGGGCAAACCGGTCTCAATTTAAGTGTAAACCTATATAAAAATAATATTTTAGAAAAATACGGCGTTGATTTGCTGGGAACCTCCGTTGAGTCGATTCAACAGGGGGAAGACAGGGAGAAGTTTAGACAGCTCATGGTCGATATTAAAGAGCCGATCCCGGAATCTAAAATTATAGAAGACTATCAATCGGGTCTGGATTTCACCAAAGAAATTGGTTTTCCTGTCATTATTCGTCCAGCCTACACCCTTGGGGGATCTGGTGGTGGTTTTGCTTATAACGAGGCTGAGCTAGAGAGAGTCCTGAAAAATGGTTTAAACGCCAGTCCAATTCATCAAGTGTTAGTGGAAAAGAGTATTAAGGGATGGAAGGAAGTCGAATATGAAGTGATGCGCGATGAGAATGATACGTGCATCGTCGTTTGTAACATGGAGAACATAGACCCAGTTGGGGTGCATACAGGGGATTCAATTGTCGTTGCCCCGTCTCAAACATTGTCTGACGTGCAGTATCAAATGCTGCGTGATTCATCATTGAAGGTCATTCGTTCTTTACACATTGTGGGAGGCTGTAACATTCAATTTGCGTTGAATCCTAAGTCGAATGAATATTGCATTATTGAAGTGAATCCTCGGGTGAGTCGATCGTCAGCATTGGCCTCAAAAGCAACGGGTTATCCGATCGCAAGGATGGCGGCCAAATGTGCGGTTGGTTATCACCTTGATGAGATTTTGAATCCTATCACAGGAAATACGTACGCATCCTTTGAACCAGCCATTGATTATATTGTAGTGAAGTTACCGCGCTTTCCTTTTGATAAATTTTCTGAGGGGAATCGTACACTTGGAACACAGATGAAGGCAACCGGAGAAGTGATGGCGATAGATCGTTCCTTTGAAGGGGCTTTAAATAAAGCGATTCGTTCTCTAGAGATTAAACTATTTGGGTTGAAGACGAAAAATGTTTCAGCCATGGATGATGAGACATTGGTGGAACACCTTCGTACGGCGACAGATGTAAGGCTGTTCGCAATTGCTGAGGCCTTTTATCGAGGAATGAGTGTATCAGATGTTCAGTCACACACTGAGATTGATCCGTGGTTCTTGGAGAGCATTCGTGGGTTAGTGCAGTTGGACTTGGAGTTGTCGGGCTATACTTGGGAGACCGTTCCATTGGAACTTTTGCAAAAAGCAAAGAAGAAAAATGTTAGTGACCACCGAATAGCATCGATTTTTGGTATCCCTGAAAAAGTGGTTCGGAGAAAGTGGAAGAACCTTGATTGGAAGCCAGGCTACAAATTAGTAGATACATGTGCAGCAGAATTTGATGCAGTAACACCGTACTACTACTCTACTTGGCAAGGAGAGGATGAGGTAGAACCCTCTGAGAAGCCTAAGATTTTAGTTATTGGATCAGGTCCGATTCGAATTGGGCAGGGAGTAGAGTTTGATTATTGCTCTGTTCATGCAGCACTTGCTGTGAAGAAGCTAGGGTATGAAGCAATTGTCATCAATAACAATCCGGAAACAGTGAGTACGGATTACTCTATTGCCGATCGACTTTATTTTGAACCGTTGGCGGTGGAAGATGTTCTTCAGATCATTGAGAAGGAAAAGGTCCAAGGGGTACTCATTCAGTTTGGGGGACAGACAGCTATTAATCTGGCTTGGGAATTACAGGAGGAAGGCATACCTATTTTGGGGACTTCTGTTGAGGCTATCGATGCCTTGGAAGATCGAGAGCAATTCTATCAGTTTCTTAAAAAGTTAGAAATACCTCATATCACAGGTGCAACAGCTTCTAGTGGAGAGGAAATTTTGAAGAAAGCACAATCTATTGGCTATCCAGTGTTGGTAAGGCCATCCTACGTGATAGGCGGGCAATCGATGTTTATTTTTCATGATGAGATTGAACTAGAGAAGTATGTCAGTCGTCTTGAGAAAGAAGAACAGGGGGAAAAACTATTTCCATTGTTAGTTGATTCTTATATTCCTGGAGTGGAATGTGAAGTTGATGTAATCAGTGATGGAAAAGATGTGGTCATCCCTGGCATAATGGAGCATGTGGAAAAAGCGGGAGTTCATTCGGGAGACAGCACTATGATTTTTCCACCCGTCACCTTGTCTGAGAAGACGAAGGATACTCTTGTTCAATATGCGACACAAATAGCTGCTAATGCCCCCATCATTGGAATGATGAATATTCAGTTTGTAGTATCTGCTGATGTGGTTTATGTGCTTGAGGTAAATCCGCGTTCCTCTCGCACGGTACCCATTATGAGTAAGGTAACAGAAACCGAGATGGTGGAGCTTGCTGTTCGTGTTCAACTTGGAGAAGAGCTTCATTCAATAGGTGATGGTGAGACAGGTTTATTAAAAGAGCCATCTTTCTATTCCGTAAAAGTGCCCGTTTTCTCCTCTGCAAAATTAAACGGAGTGGACTCCATTTTAGGTCCTGAAATGAAGTCGACAGGAGAGGTCTTAGGACTTGGAAATACGGTAGAAGAGGCGATGCAAAAGGCCGTTTATTTTGATGAGAAGCAAGTGGGACTCTCTATTGAAAAAGGATCTTATCTATTTTGTTCCATATCCGAACCAGCAAAAGCAGAAAGTCTATCATTGATTAAGATGGCAGTGGAGAAAGGATTCCAAATCATTGGGACTACAGGCACTGTGGAGTTTTTAGAAGAGAACGGTGTAAAAGCACTTGAAGTTGAAAAAGACGAGAACCAACTTGAAGACTGGTGGAAATCTGACAAACTAGCAGGAGTATTGAATATCCCGACGCAAGGTCGCAGCCAGGAAAAGTTAGGATTTTTCATTCGGGAATTGTCGGTAAAATACCAGGTTCCTTGTTTTACAAGTTTAGATACGTTTGAAATGGTGTTGGGGTTAGAAAAAGATGTTGATGCTATGGTTCGTTCCTTAGGTGAGTATCACGAGAAAAAACAATATGTCATGAGGTGATGAGATGGGGAGTAAAGTTGAATGGCCCATAAAGAATGTGGGAGTAAATCATAAGGATTTTGTTACGATTGCGGATTACTCAACGGGAGAGATAATGGCTCTTCTTCAAGATGCGTTACAGATGAAAAAGCTTCAGAAAGCTGGCAAGGCTGACCCGGTGCTTGCGGGGAAAGTGCTTGGAATGATTTTTGAAAAGTCATCAACAAGAACACGTGTCTCCTTTGAAGTAGGAATGCTACAAATGGGAGGTCATGCTATTTTCCTAAGTTCAAAGGATATCCAGCTTGGACGTGGAGAGAGCATATCGGATACGGCGAAGGTTTTATCTCGTTATGTGGATGGGATTATGATCCGCACCTTCGAGCATTCCAAAGTGGAAGAACTCGCTTACCATGCGACAGTTCCGGTCATAAATGGATTATCGGATTTACATCATCCTGCTCAGGTGCTGGCTGATCTACTAACCATTCTTGAGAAAAAAGGAAAGCTGGCTGGATTAAAGCTAAGTTATATTGGGGATGGATATAACAATATGACTCACTCGCTCATGGAGGGTGCAGCAAAAGTAGGAATGGATATTGCGGTTGCTTGTCCAATGGGTTATGAACCGAATCAGCAAATTACCAATCAGGCGAAGCAGTTTGCAAAGCAAATGGGAAGCAGTGTAGTCGTGACTAGTGATCCAGTGGAAGCGATCCAGAATGCTGATGTGATTGTAACGGATGTATGGACCAGTATGGGGATGGAAGAGGAAGCGGAGAAAAGATTAAAGGACTTTGAATCCTATCAGGTGAATAAGGAACTGTGTAGCCATGCTAAGTCGGATTATATTTTTCTCCATTGCTTACCAGCCCATCGTGGGGAAGAGGTAACATCAGAAATTATCGATGGTCCACATTCTGTTGTTTTTGATGAAGCAGAAAATAGACTTCATGCACAAAAAGCCATTCTAAAAGCATTGATGAATTAAGTGTTCCTTTAGAAGTGTCTAGTTCATGGAGAAAACGCAGAGTCTGAACTTAATCTATAAACCTATTTGAATACTTACATCGAACTTTTAAAAAAAGCCGTGGTAAATCGATTGAAATTTTTCTGAAAAGATGTTATTTTTTTAATGCAAAATGTATAAACATACTGTATAATTAATAATTATTCACTAGGAATACACGTGAGGAGTGGTTTTAACATGGCAAAGGAAAAAGTGGTGTTGGCATATTCAGGAGGTCTAGATACTTCTGTTGCAATAAAGTGGATCCAAGAAAAGTATGGTTATGATGTGATTGCTCTTGGTTTGGATGTTGGGGAAGGAAAGGATCTTGAGGCAATTAAGGATAAGGCCTTAAAGGTTGGGGCTATTAAGGCTTATATTACAGATGCAAAGGAAATGTTGGCAAAGGAATATATCGTTCCAGCTTTAAAAGGAAACTGTTTGTACGAAGGGAAGTATCCAATCTCTTCTGCATTATCTCGTCCGTTAATTTCCAAGCTGTTAGTAGAAGTTGCGAAGCAGGAAGGTGCAGTTGCTGTTGCCCATGGTTGTACAGGAAAAGGAAATGACCAGGTTCGTTTTGAAGTAGCTATTCAGGCCCTTGATCCAGATTTACAAGTGATAGCGCCAGTTCGTGAATGGGGCATGACTCGTGACGAAGAACTAGAATATGCCGAGCAAAAAGGGATTCCTGTTCCAGTTAGCAAGGAAAATCCATTCTCTATTGATGCAAACATTTGGGGGCGTGCATGTGAAGCGGGGGTTCTTGAAAACCCTTGGAATGAAGCGCCTGAAGCTGCGTTTGATTGGACCAATCCGATTGAGTTAACGCCAGACGAAGCGGAATATGTGGAGATTACTTTTGAAGAAGGTGTTCCTGTTGCGTTGAACGGAGAGGAAATGGACCTTGTTCCTTTAATTGAAGAGCTAAACCTACTTGGCGGAAAGCACGGGGTTGGACGTATTGACCATATCGAAAACCGCCTTGTCGGCATTAAGTCTCGTGAGGTTTATGAAAACCCGGGAGCTTTAATTTTAATCAATGCTCATAAGGAGCTTGAATTTTTAACTCTTCCACGTGAGGTAACTCAATATAAAGCGAATGTAGATCAACAGCTTTCTAAGCTAATCTATGACGGTCTATGGTATTCACCGTTAAAGTCTGCTTTGGATGCTTTTATCAATGAAACTCAAGAAGTGGTATCTGGTACGATTCGTGTGAAGCTCCATAAAGGCAACCACATGGTCGTGGGCCGTAAATCAGAACACAGCCTTTACAATGAAGAATTGGCCACATACTCAAAAGGGGATGCCTTTGATCACAATGCGGCGGTAGGGTTCATTAAACTTTGGGGACTTTCTACTAAAGTTTACTCTCAGGTGAACCAAAAGAAGCCCGAAAAAGAGGTTGTTTTGGCGAAATAGTCTAGATGGATTATACTATAAGCAATCAACGAAGAGCGTCGCTTTTTAGGGCGCTCTCTACTTTTGTACTGGAGGAATGAATCATGTCAAAATTATGGGGCGGACGCTTTACCAAAGAAACAAATAAGCTTGTGGAGGAGTTTACGGCTTCTATTAACTTCGATCAAAAATTAGCACTCGAGGACATTGAGGGCAGCTTGGCCCACGTTCAAATGTTGGGTGATTGCAACATTATCCCATTGGAGGATGTTGATAAAATTAAAGATGGCCTCCAACAAATTAAGGGTAAGGTTTTGGACGGAACTATGGAATACTCCGTGGCTGATGAAGATATTCATATGAATATCGAGAAGCAGCTCATTGAATTGATTGGTCCTGTTGGTGGAAAATTGCATACGGGACGCAGCCGGAATGACCAAGTGGCAACGGATATGCACCTGTATTTACGTACGAAAACAAAGCAATTGATTGAATTGGTTCAATCTGTCCAAGAAGCTTTGATTGGTCAGGCTGAGGAAAATGTGGAAACCATTGTTCCAGGATACACACATCTTCAACGAGCCCAACCAGTTTCTTTTGGCCATCATTTAATGGCTTACTTTTGGATGTTTGAGCGTGACAAAGAGCGTCTAACAGATAGTCAAAAGCGTATCAATTGGCTTCCTCTTGGAGCTGGGGCTCTTGCGGGAACAACTTTTCCTATTGAACGTGAAAAGGTGGGTGATATCCTTGGTTTTGACATGATCTATCCGAATAGTATGGATGCTGTTAGTGACCGTGATTTTATCGTCGAGTTCCTTTCTATTGCTTCGTTAATCATGACTCATATTTCTCGTTTGTCGGAGGAAATGGTGATCTGGTCCAGTCAGGAATTTCAATTTATCGAGCTTGATGATTCTTTCTGTACTGGTTCAAGCATTATGCCACAAAAGAAAAACCCTGATGTTCCTGAACTCCTTCGTGCAAAAACGGGCCGCGTATATGGAAACTTGATGGGACTGCTTACTGTGTTAAAAGGTCTTCCATTAGCCTACAACAAGGATATGCAGGAAGATAAAGAGGGGATGTTCGATACAGTTGAAACATTAGAAGGCTCTCTGAAACTGTTGGCTCCAATGATTGAAACAATGACTGTTAATCGTGAGGTCATGCGCCAAGCCGTGAATCAAGACTTTTCTAACGCAACCGATATAGCCGATTATTTGGTCACTAAAGGTCTTGCTTTCCGTGAAGCCCATGAGATCATTGGAAAAATTGTTCTTTATTCCATTAAAAATGGAAAGTTTTTGTTGGACCTTACAATGGAGGAATATAAGCAATTTAGTATTCTGTTTGAAGAGGATATTTATAAAGTATTAGCTCCTGACAACGTTGTGGCGGCTCGCTCTAGTTTTGGAGGGACAGCGCAGAAGCAAGTAGCTGCACAAATTCAGTTAGGGAAAGAGAGAATGAAATAAGAGTCTTGTTTGAAAGGTGTCTGCCTCGTTTGGGGTGGGCACTTTTTTAATTTAAGTTTTGTTGGTGAAAAAATAATAAAAGATCTCGCTTTATTGAGTTTCGTAGGTGGTTGAGGGCCAAAACTCGATTATAAGGCTTTCTTAATTAAGTTTTGTGGATGCTAGAGAGGTCAAACTCAATAATAAGGCTTTTTTAATTAAGTTTTGTAGATGCTAGAGAGGTCAAACTCAATAATAAGGCTTTTTTAATTAAGTTTTGTAGATGCTAGAGAGGTCAAACTCAATAATAAGGCTTTTTTAATTAAGTTTTGTAGATGCTAGAGAGGTCAAACTCAATAATAAGGCTTTTTTTATCGAGTTTCACCGATGGTAGAGTGCTAAAACTCAATTATAAAGCGTCCTTTATTGAGTTTTGACAACGAATGATGAATAAAAGTGAATTAAAAACCGTTTTTAATTAAGTTTCTCTGCTAAATCAAAGATAAAAGTGAATTATAGCAAGCTTATAATTGAGTTTTGCCAAAAATTTCATGTTCAAACTAAATAAAGGTTGACCTATAATTGAGTTCCCCTAATAATTAGAAGCCAAACAAAAAATTACCAACCTCTAAGTCGAGTTTTACATCTGGAACAGTCCTGTAAATGAATTAAGAACTCGTAATTCAGAAAGAAAAATCCCCCTCTCAAATCAATTGACTATCTCATAAAATCGTATTATAGTTAAATACGTTAACAATTAAACAATGAAACTATTATGGATGTGAATAGAGATGAAAAAAGAACATATTCAAGAACTTATTGATCGTTATGTTTATTTATCTTTTTCAGTAACAAAAAAGGCTGAGGCATTGATAACAGAGCAAATTGGAGCAGAATTGACTTATGACCAACAGTATATGCTCAGATACATTAAAAATACCCATCAATGTACATCAACGGAGCTAGCGGAAGTTTTTGATGTAAAAAAGAGTGCAATCACTGCTATTATCAATCGTCTCGCGGCAAAGGGATTGATTGAGCGTACGAGGGATGAGGATGACCGTCGAGTCGTTTATTTGACCTTGTCTAAGGGGGGAGAGGATCTATTTCAAAGAACAGAGGAGCGGGTACATTGTGCAGTTGAAAAAATAATACGTAAATTTGATCCGCAGGAAATTAAAGATTTTCTTAAAACCTACGAAAAGCTTGGAAGAGTATTAACGGAGATTAAAGTAGAGTCACAGGAGGAGTGATCATGAGAGGAATAATCAAGGGGAAATGGTTTATTGTTTTAGCTTGGATTGCAGTTACTGCTGTGCTTGTTACGACAGCGCCTAATATGGCAAATTTAGTAAGTGAAAAAGGGGAATTAGAAGTTCCCGAGGGATATTCGTCAACGTTAGCTTCTGAAATTCTAGCAGAGGTCCAAGATGGTGAGGAAACTACCGTAGCCTTAGTTTTTCATGAAGAGGATGGAAAAGCACTCGACATGGCTATGGTGGAAGAGGCAATCCAACGCCTTGAGGATAACAAAGATAAGTTAGGAATTGCGAGTATTACCACCCATTTTGACCAAGCAGAGCTAGAAGGCCAATTGGTAACAGAAGATAAGGATACTGTCTTAGCTTCTATAAGTATCGATATCCAAGAACGTGGTCCTAAAGAAGTTTCTGAATTGCTATATACAGAGATTGAAGACATTGATGTCGCCCATTACTATACAAGTAACTGGATGATCAACGAGGATTTGAATGAGAATGCGCAGGAAGGATTAAAGCGTACAGAAGGTATCACCGTAGTCTTTATTTTAATAGTGTTATTATTGGTATTCCGCTCATTCGTTGCGCCATTTGTTCCACTTTTAACCATTGGGTTAACATACTTAGCTTCTCAATCAGTAGTTGCATTTTTAGTTGATCAGTTTAACTTTCCAATATCATCCTATACGCAGATTTTCTTGGTAGCCATTTTATTTGGTATAGGAACGGACTATTGTATTTTGCTACTCAGTCGCTTTAAGGAAGAGATGGGAAATCATGAATCTCTAACGGATGCAATTGTGGAAACCTATCGTACTGCTGGAAAAACCGTTTTTTATAGTGGTTTAGCTGTAATGACAGGTTTCGCTGCGATTGGATTTTCTCAATTTAAACTCTATCAATCTGCTTCTGCTGTAGCGATTGGTGTTGCCCTATTACTTTTAGCTTTAACAACTATAGTTCCATTTTTTATGGTGGTTTTAGGTAAAAAATTATTCTGGCCAACACGTGGAAAAATTGAACATAAAGAGAGTAAGTTTTGGGATACGCTTGGACGTTTTTCCATTGCACGTCCGTTGTTAGCTCTTCTAATAGTAGGAGCTATCACCATCCCATTTCTAGCAACCTACGATGGAGAATTATCCTATAATTCCCTGAATGAGATGGGAGATGATGTGGCATCTGTAAAAGCCTTTAACATTATTTCTGACGGGTTTGGACCTGGAGAATCCATGCCAACCCAAGTTATTATTAAAAACGATGAAGAAATGGATTCTTCGGAGTATATAGTTTTAGCCGAAGAAATTAGTAATGAGTTAGCCAAGATTAATGGAGTGGACGTTGTACGCTCTGTTACTAGACCAACCGGAGAAATACTAGATGATTTATTCGTATCCTCTCAAGCTGAACAACTTAAGGATGGAATCACAGAAGCTAATAATGGAGTGAAAGAAATCAGTGATGGACTCCACGAAGCTAGCTCTGAAATGAAAAAATCCGAGCCTCAACTGGAAGAGGCAGTAGATGGAATTGAACAGCTTGTAACGGGAACAAATGAATTAAAGGAAGGAATTGTTCAACTGCAAGGTGGACTTTCCGAAATTGAACAAGGATTAAGAGATAGCTCTCTAGGAGCAGCAGAAGCAAGTAAAGGGTTAGCTGAAATTAAGTCTAATTTTGAAAAATTAGTTGCTGGAAGTAGAGAACTTTTAACAGGATATAAAGAAGCGCAAGCTGGACTTGGACAGTTGTATGGAAAATATGTTGAAGTTGAGGAAGGAGTTCAGCAATTATCTGATGGACTTAAACAGGCTAATCAATATTTCACAGCTCTTGAGAACAACCCTAACTATGAAGGTATAGAGCAAGATCAGTATTATCAAGGTTTAAAAGGGACTGTTCAGGGAGTACAACAACAACTAGCTGGATTAGCTCAAGGACTTACAGAACTAAACGCTAATTTGAATGGTGTTAGCAATGGCATTGCCCAAGCAAATACTTCCTTTGAAAATGACATCCTTGCCAATCAAGAACTTTTAGTTGCTGGGATGGGCGAATTATTAACTGGTTTGGATCAATTACAGTCTGGTTTAGAACAAATGGCGGCTGGCCAAGGAAAAGCTGTTGATAATATTCCATCCATCACAGATGGAGTAGAAGAAATTAATGGTGGTCAGAAAGAGTTATTGGATGGATTCAGTGGACTCGGTGATCAAATGTCTGAGTTAACAGGTGGTTTAACAGACGCTACCGATGGGTTGGATCAAATCTATGAAGGTTTAGAGGAAGCTACAACCTATTTATCTGGCATTGCAGATTCTCAAAATATTGGAATCTATGTTCCAGAGGAAACTTTTGAAACTGAGGAGTTTCAGGAGTTACTTGACCATTACTTGTCAGATAACAAAAAAGTAATGACTATGGATCTAATCTTTAGTGAGAATCCATACTCAAGCGAAGCAATGGATCAAATCGAGCCAATTAAAGAAACTATTTCTAGAGTTACGAAAGATACCAAGTTAGAAAATGCTCAAGTAGCTGTAGGTGGAATTACAAGTATTAACAAGGATTTAGCCACTATGTCTGATAAAGACTACAGTCGTACTGTAGTGCTTATGTTAATTGGTATTACGTTGATTCTTGTCATCTTGTTAAAATCTATGATCATGCCAATCTATTTAATTGGTTCATTGATTATTACCTATTACACATCAATGGCGATCTCTGAGTTTATTTTCGTAAATATTGTTGGGTATGATGGCTTAAGTTGGGTCGTATCCTTCTTTGCCTTCGTTATTTTAATTGCACTTGGTATCGATTATAGTATTTTCTTAATGGACCGTTTTAACGAATATAGAGGAAAGCCAGTACTAGAAGCAATGCTCGTATCTATGAGAAAAATGGGTACAGTTATTATTTCTGCTGCGATCATTCTAGGTGGAACCTTCGTAGCGATGATGCCATCTGGCGTGCTATCCCTCTTACAGATCGCAACAATTGTGTTAGTAGGTTTGATTCTATACGCTATGGTTGTTTTACCATTGTTTATCCCAGTTATGGTGAAAATCTTTGGTAAAGCTAACTGGTGGCCGTTCGTTGATAAGAAAAAACCCACATCAGTGGATAGAGGAAATACGTTAGACCAATAAAAATGTTTTATTCAGCCTGGGTGCTTTTGCATCCAGGCTTTTTCATTATTGCCCTCGCGATAAATTTAGAACGATGAGCAAAACGTGTAAAACGATGCGCAAACTCCCGAAACTGATGCGAACCATTCCAAAATAGATGCACAATTTTGGCATGAAAAATTAATAAATAAAAGAGATCTGGCAATTTGCCCGGTCTCATTCAAATTTATTCATCATCCAATAGCCTATATCTTTAAATCCAAGTCTCTTATATATCTTGCCAGCATTGGGATTATCGTAAAATAAGCATAATTCTTTGCCTTCCTTTAAAGCAGGAAAAACAAGAAAATCTGGGCTTAAAAGAAAGGGCCTAAACATAATATACGAGGGGGATTGGGAGTTGAAAAAAATTGTTTTGTTTGTGAGTCTTTTCCTCTTAGTTGGATGTAATACAACTTCTATACAAAAAGAGCATGAAGAGTATTTAACATCATTTGGGTGGCATATCCAAAAGTTCACTAAGAAAGAGACTATTACCATAGATTATCTTCCAGAAGCATTGGAATCCATAAAAATAGCTGGTTTAGATTTGGGACCTTACAAGGACCAGGAAGCAACAGTAACCTCTTATTTTTTAAAGGAAAAGCAAAAATCAGGAGATAAAATGACATTCCATATTTATGAAATTGATGGTAAAATTATTGGGGGATACGGGACATTAGAAAATTGGTCGCCTGGACTTTTTGCCTTGGATGACCGAGACGTATTAATAGAAAGAAATGTTATGAAAAAAGAAGGAGAGTAAGTTTAATGAAAACTAAACTATTGCATGTAAGAGCAAATGTTACAAATTTAAATCGCGCTATTGAATGGTATGAAAACGTTCTTGGGTTTAAGGTAAATGGTACCTGGCCCCATGAAAATCCAAATTATGCCCATTTTGAGGTAGGTGAAGGGGCTATTTTCTCTATTATGGAGGATGAGAATGTACCTTCCCATGCGCGATTTAATTTTACAGTTGATGATGTGGATGGATTATGGGAATCAATGAAAGATAAAGCTGAAGTGGTTGAAGAAATACTTAATACCCCTTATGGGACGAGAAAGTTTACGATACGCGATTTGGATGGAAATGAACTCGGCTTTGTGAGAGGACCGAAGTATTGAACTACCCCCGCCGTTCTTCGTGACCTTTCGTTGTGTTATGAAGGGTGAAACATCTTCAAGGGGATCTCTTGATGACGAATACTTAAGAAATCAAAAAAGGTAACCAAGCTCCCCATTTGGTTACCTTTTCAGCATTAAACATACTTAAAACGTCACCTAGAAAGCCAGTATGCGGCCTTTTGTTCACATTTTCGCAATAAAGTTGTTAC
>JAWJLM010000090.1 GCA_040191315.1 Bacillaceae bacterium S4-13-56
ATAAAACATTGAATGTTGAGCATATGATTGGTGGCTCTCGCGCATAACGGGAAAATGTTGAGCTTAAATCTGGTGTATCGAGCATATCAGTTTCATTTTGAGCATTACTCCAAAAAAACCGAGCATAAAACATTGAATGTTGAGCATAGACCCACGCAATTCCGAGCATAAAGGATAATAAGAGAGCATAGGCAAAGAAATTTGAGCTAAGAGGTTAAATATTGTGCAAACAAACCTGTCTCTAAATATAAAGTGAAAAATCTAAAAATCTGAGCTCCTGCCAATTAGAAAGTTTTAAAAAAGCCCCCTAATAGGGAGCTTATCTTACAAATTCACCATTCTCTATTCTTTTATCCATTTGTTCTTTCGTGTAAATGACACGCATGGGATTTCCACCTACGAAACTTCCAGGGGGAACATCTTTGTGAACCAAAGTTGCAGCAGAAACAATCGCACGATCACCTATCGTTACTCCAGGTAAAATGGTGGAGTTCGCACCAATCATCACTTCGTCTCCTATAATCACTTCTCCCAGGCGATATTCATTAATTAAATACTCATGGGCCAAAAGAGTCGTATTAAATCCAATGACCGTGTTACGACCTACCGTTATTTTTTCAGGAAACATAATATCTGGCATTACCATTAAGGCAAATGCTGTCTGTTCTCCGACCTTCATCCGCAAAAAAGTACGATATATCCAGTTTTTCATGGAAAGAAATGGAGTATAACGTCCTATCTGAATAAAAATGAAATTTTTCACCACTTTCCAAAAGGATACGGTCTTATAGATTTGCCAAAGTGAATTCGATCCCTGAACTCGATAACGTTTCGTATTACGCATACCATCACACCCCAAGTATCTTGTACAAGTCTTCCATCTCTTCAAGCATATAATCTGGATTGTATTTTCCCAAAAAATCTTTTCCCTTGATAGTCCAAGCTACCCCTGCTGTTTTGGTTCCAGCATTTTTACCTGCTTCAATATCATGATAATTGTCACCAACCATGATGGTTTCCTCAGGTATAGAGTCTAGAGCATCTAGCGCTTTATAAATTGGTTCTGGATCTGGCTTAGCTTTTTTGACGTCATCAAGAGTAATGACAGTATCAAAAAGCCCTTCCAGTCCGGTGATAATTAAACCCATTTCCACTGTACGTCTCATCTTTGTTGTAACAATGCCAAGTTTATATCCTTTTTCCTTCAATGATTTCATCGTATCTACAACCCCTGGGAATGGAATGACAAGCTGGTCATGATGTTCAAGATTATGGGCTCGATAAGTTTCAATCATTTCCTCCACTCGATTAGGATCTACCTGAATAAAGGTATCCTTTAATGGGGGCCCCATGAATGCGAGAATATCCTCTCTCTCATACTTTCCTGGAGCATATTGGTCCAAAGTATGTGCAAAAGAGGAAATAATTAATTCATTTGTATCAATTAATGTTCCATCTAAATCAAAGAGAAGTGTACGAATGCTCATGTGACGTTTCCGTTCCTTTCTGTTTTTCAAGTTGCCTCCAAATCGCAGCTACGGTCATTGTTAACAATACAGCAGTCACTACGCGAATACCTAAAAGGGGCAAGACCGGTATTCCTAATGGAACAAAGATCAAGGTGTCTTCAATCACTGCGTGACAAGAAACTAAGAAGATTAGAGCTAAATACATATCTTTTTTAGATACACCTTCATCCTTTACTGCCTGAATCATAACACCAGCTCCATAAGCTAAGCCTATCGTTAGCCCTGCCACCAATGTACTGCTAGTATTAGGTTTCATACCGAGGACTTTAGTAGCTGGGGTCATCCAGCGAGTAAAGACAGCCATCCAACCTTTTTCACGTAAATATTGCATAACAATCATTAATGGAATAACAATTAAAGCTAATTGCAAAACCCCAAAAAAGGCAGTAGTTAAGCCTTCCCACCCAATCTGAAGCCAACCATTAGGTTCCACAACACTTTCAGGCTTCATTCCATATTGAGCCATTTCGCTGCCACCTTGCCAGAATAGGTTAATAAGTATTCCAGAAATGAGAGCAAGCATGAGTCGAACCCCTACGACTACCCAAAACCGGACCCCAACCTTAGCAGCTAATGTAGATTCAATAATCAAGTTGTGACAAAATGAAAGCATAACAGCTAAAATAAAAACTTCTTTAACAGTAAAGTCGATCGTGATGATCGCTCCAATGGCCGCATACAAGTTTAAAAAGTTACCTAACACCAATGGAATTGCCGCTTCTCCTGAGAGTCCAATCAACCCCATTGCTGGTGCAATAAAATCAATGATCCATTTTAATAGAGGGGTATATTCTAAGATAGAGACAATTAGAGTCACAGGAAATATAACTTTACCTAACGTCCATGTTACTTTAAGCCCTTCCCGTAACCCTCTTTGCAAAATTCCCTTCATGTTATCCCCACCTTCAAGACTGACTATTTGTCCTTGTACCTTTTTTTAGCCCAACCGTTATTTCTTCTATAGAAAATGAGTACAATAGCAAGAATGATTAGAACAACAGAAATGACTTGAGCTGTTCTTAGGTTACCAATGATGTATAGACTATCCGTCCTCATTCCTTCAATAAAGAAACGTCCAAAGGAATACCAGATCACATACGTTAGGAACATTTCTCCACGGAATAAATTTTTACGACGTAACCATAACAAAAGACCGAATCCAAGAAAGTTCCAGATGGATTCATAGAGGAACGTTGGATACCAATACTGTCCATTAATATACATTTGATCCATTATAAAATCAGGTAAAATTTGAAGGTGATAGTCAAGATATGGCTGCTGAATCACTCCTCCATGAGCTTCCTGGTTCATGAAATTTCCCCAACGACCAATCGCCTGACCAAGTATTATGCTCGGTGCTGCAATATCAGCAATTTTCCAGAAGGAAACATCCTTCTTTTTTGCGAAAAAATAGGCTGTAATGACCGAACCAATGAGAGCACCATGAATGGCAATGCCACCTTCCCAAATAGCAATCATGTCAATAAAAGAGCCATTCTTGTAACGTTCCCATTCAAAGGCTACGTAGTAAATTCTGGCACTAATGATAGCTATTGGAATTGCAAATACTAATAAATCAACAAATAAATCCTTATTTAGACCGAGACGCACCGCTTCTCTAGTTGCAATCCACAGTCCAAGAAAGGCACCAGAAGCAATAATAACCCCATACCAATAGATCGGAAATGGGCCCAAGTTAATAAACACACGATCGAGTGGTTCAATAGTATTTAAGAGTAGTTCCGTATACATGTTTAATCCTCCTATCCCTAATCCAAATCTGAATTTCCTTTTTCTATCATCTGAGTAAGACGTTCTGAAAACTCTTCTGCTGCATTAATCCCCATTCGTTTCAATCTAAAGTTCATGGCAGCAACCTCTATAATAACAGCAAGGTTACGACCTGGTCTAACAGGAATAGTCGCTCTTGGTATATCCACATCCATAATTCTTATGGTTTCTTCCTCAAGACCTAGGCGGTCGTATTGTTTTTTTTGATCCCAAAGCTCTAGATGAATGGAATACGTGATCCGTTTGTGAGACCGTACTGCACCTGCACCGAATAGAGTCATCACGTTTATAATTCCGAGTCCACGGATTTCCAGTAGATGTTCAATCAGGGGAGGTGAATTTCCAATTAATGTATCATAGTCTTCCTGACGAATTTCCACGCTGTCATCAGCGACTAAACGATGTCCTCGTTTCACGAGTTCAAGAGCTGTTTCACTTTTACCAACCCCACTTTGTCCTGTGATTAAAACACCTACACCATAGATGTCCACAAGCACACCATGAATAGCTGTGAACGGGGCGAATTTTGATTCCAGAAAATTAGTTAAACGACTAATTACTCGAGTAGTTTTATGGGGAGACCGCATGAGAGGCACTCCTGCATCCTTTGCTGCCGCATAAATAGCATTAGGAATGTCCAAATTTCTTGTGACTACAATGCCCGGAGTAATATCTGTACAAAGTCGTACGGCACGATCTTTTTGTTCTTCATCTGTTAGCTCTGAGAAAAACGAAATCTCTGTTTTCCCTAAAAGTTGCAAACGATTGGCAGGATAATATTTAAAGTAACCTGCTATTTCCATTCCAGGCCTCGAGATGTCGCTTGTCACGATTTCCCGATGAATTCCATCCTCACCGGTTACTAGCTCAAGAGAAAATCGATCTAATAAATCTTTTGTTTGAACTTTGGCCATCATGGTTCCTCCTTAAATTCACTGATTCCTATTTTAGCATTAAATCCTAACAGATAGAAATAGTTTTGGACTCTTATGTTATTTTCACCACAGGTAGGAGGAGGTGAAACATATTTGTTGCAGCTTTTGGATGAGAAATGGGCTTCATGCAGACGATGAAGCATATTTCTCCCACTTCTGGTGTAGAAATGGTCTTCATACCAGCTATGGCTCTTGATAGAGAAATGGTCTTCACTGGTAGAATGGTCATCAAGTTATTTAAATCAAAAAGAAAAGCTAGGCCCCAACCTGAGCTTAGCTTTTTCTTAAATCTTTAAATAGGGCATTAAGCAATAAATTTAGTATGGATATGATGATGGCCGCTATGATGGCTGTGCCAAATCCATCAACGACGAAAGAAGTCCCTAATAGCATCTCGGTTATCGTTAAAGTAATAGCATTAATGATGAATAGGAACAAACCTAGTGATAAAACGGTAATTGGAAGTGTTAAAATCACTAAAATCGGTTTAACAATGACATTTAAAATTGACAATATCAAGCTGGCTAATAGAGCAGTTCCGAATCCATCAATATGAATAGCATCAAAAAGCTGCCCTACCGCAATTAATGCAACACTATTAATTATTAAACTTAAGATCCACCTTCTCAATCCTTACACCTCACTATCTTTGGGAATGATAAACATAGCAACTAAATAAACAATCGCCAAAGGGAAAAAGGCAGTGAATACTAAAAGTACGATGTAAATTAGTCTTAGTATGGTAACGTCCATTCCAATATACTCCGCCAATCCCCCAATTACACCACCAATCATTCGATTCGATCTAGAACGATACATCTTTTTAGACATAACTCTTACCTCCTTACGAATTGGATTGAATTTGAATAGATCCTGTCTTGGATTCTGCATCAATATGAAGGGTACTTTCCTGTTCCTTTTGTGCTTCCACATGAAGATATTTTCCAAGCACATCCTTGCGCTCTTCAATCACATGGTAATCGTCTAAATTACAGGACGTGTTTCCAAGGGCTGTTTTTAACTCCGCGTGAATTTGAACATGTCTAGGGAGCGTTAAATTTATATTCCCTGATGTGTTACGGAAAAATCCAGCACGTGGAAGGCCATCCTTCCATTGACAGTCAATGCTACCATTCACTGTCTGAACATCAACCTTACTAAAAGCTCCTACTAATTGTATTTTCCCATTGATACTTTCCACATCACACTCGTTCAGAGAAACATCCTCAAGCAGAATGTTCCCATTAGATGTTTCAACCTCAAGTTCTTCTGCTTTTAACTGTTCCACACGAATTTTTCCATTAGCTGTTTTCAAGGTCACTTTTCCAATATCCATAGATTTTGTTTGAATCGTTCCGTTGAATAAACGAGCAACTAATTTTTCATAGGAGTGCTTTGGAAAATACAGTTTCACATCGGACTTTACTTTTTTAGAATCACTTGAGAAATGAAAAAGCCCTTCCCTGACAGAAGCATCCACATGGTCTAAGAAAAACTCTTTGGCATGCTCCTTACTCTTTGCATGATAAACCTTAGCTTTACATTCAACTCGAACGTCAGGGTCATCCCATAACTCAATTTGCAAATCCCCATTTGATAGATCAATAATAACATCCTCGAAATTCTCGCCTCTTAATTGAAAAATATGAGAAACCTCTTCATATGCTCCAAAGTTCAAATCTAAATCAACTTTTTTGATTTTTTCTATAGTTTCATCAATGAATTCAAAAATTTTCTGTCTTAAGCTTGTGTTACTTTCTCCTTGCTCGAGCCTTTCTTGCTCATTTTCCCAATCGACATTAGTTGAAATTTCAAACGTTTTCTCCTTTGGCTTTTCCAACTTTTCTAATAAAGCGAGCCCTTCCTCAGCAGACAAAACCCCATCTTCCACGAGCTTTAAAATACGTTTTTTCTCCTCACTCATTTTTACTCCTCCTCATTGCACCTATCTATCATACGAATCTGTTACTTCTGACGTTTCATATAATATTAGGTTACCCGATTTACAAAGGAATAAAAAACAACCCCAGAACCATTTTATCTAAGTCTAGGGTCGTAGATGAAAGGAAAAGCGGAATCACGCTTTCTTATTGACGTAAGGAGCTTGAGGCCGAAAGCTACAATGAGTTTCTCCACACGAAGTTAAATATTTGCTTCTTTGAGGAACCAGGTCCCGTAGACGACGCCTCCACACGATGTGGCGGTTTTAGTATACGTTTCTTGTCGGAAACAGGTTCACCAGGATGCGATTCCGTTCGATGTTACAACAAATGTTTTTGGCAGGCCGAGAAACCCCGCGATGTTGCGTTTTTAACCGAACCTCCTTATTCGATGGTGACTCACTGCACTAGATAAGGAAAACGGCTATAGTCGATAGGGTGATGTAGCTAGAAAAAAAGAACTAAAACTTCCAAACATAAAACTCCTCATACCTGAATCGTTCTAAGAGAGCTTGATTGGGCACGTCAGAATTTAATTCCTCGCGAAACTGACTAAGCATCCCTT
This sequence comes from Bacillaceae bacterium S4-13-56, assembly GCA_040191315.1. NCBI lineage: Bacteria > Bacillati > Bacillota > Bacilli > Caryophanales > Bacillaceae > Bacillaceae bacterium S4-13-56. Next base: position 6,761 of record JAWJLM010000090.1, read on the forward strand.
CTGCCTGCGAACGATGCGCTTCAACGGCTTCCATTTTTTTACTGAAGTATGGTTGAACATCTTGGATGACATCTGGTTTACCCAATGTTTCCAACTTGTTTTTTGTAATTGCCTGAGCCCATACGGTTGGTCTTTTTTCAGTATCCATCATACGAACAGCCTCAATTGCAGCTGCTCCCATGGCATCATGATCTGGATGAACTGCGTGCTCTGGATAATGTGTAATTACAAGACTCGGTTGAATTTTTTCTAAATACCCTTTAATATGGGCTGCAATTTCTTCTCTTTTTTCAAATTCTACCGTTTTATCACGGTATCCCAGCATATGAACATCCATATCAAGTACTTTACATGCATCCATAAGCTCTTTTTTTCGAATCTTTGGCAGGGATTCGCGAGTAGCAAAAAAAGGACTTCCCATATTACGACCCATTTCACCTAATGTTCCACATAAGTATGTTACTGGTACCCCCTCTTGACGAAATTTTGTTATGGTACCTGCTGCCCCAAAGGACTCGTCATCTGGATGAGGGTATATGACTACGACATGCTTTTCCATCTCCCAATCTCCTCCCTAGTTGTCAAAAGGTGTACGGCTGATTTCAAAGGCTATCATTAATTTTCCTTCTTCATTGTGCCCAGCCATCAATAATCGGCCTTGGTCATCCAATTCAAAGTCTGTTAAACCTTCAGCATACACCCATCCATCTTCATGTTTCAAACCCACACGGAAAGAATCATCTATCTGATTCTCTACAATTTTCCCATGGGAATATTTTATTCTTGCATTACGAATATAAGCTCCTACATTATATGCCTTCTCATTGAAATGCTTGGCATAAGCCCCATTCGTCGTCTCTAAATGTATAAAAACTTCTTCATTAACAAATTGATCAATGAGATCCTGTACACGGCTTTTTTCGATTGCCTTCATACTCTTGACTCCTTTCAGTATCCACTTAAAACATTACCGAATTGAGTGAATAGAGTCAATGAAAGAGAACTGCTCGAGGGGGTGTTTACGATCTATGGAGAGGGGCGTGCGGCACTTAAACCTTTTTGTTGTCACATTGTAGAGGAGTGGGCGGCACTTAAGTCTTAATCTTTTCACATAAACAATGTCAACGTCACTTATCGGAATTTGGGTTCGAAAAATCGTCACTTAAATCGCTTATTTTGTCACTATGAATGTAGGCGAATGGCACTCAAACTCTACTTTTAGCACGCAAGTCTAGGTGGTGGCACTCAACCTCAGTAAACGTCACTATGCTCAGAAAAATCGTCACTTAAATCGACTCCGTTGGCACTTAAATTTTGATAACCATCACTTAACCATTTCAGTCATCACTTAAAGTTAGAAAAGAGCTCGCAAATGGGGGGATTTGCACATAAAGTGAAACTTCAATCAGTAGCCGTCCCCCACTGATGATAGAGTCCGTATAATTGTTTAAAAAGAAAAAGGTCAAACCTCAAACCACGAAATTAAGAAAAGCGCAAGCGCCCTCGATCATCGACGTAAGGCGGTGGACCTCATCGATATTAAGGATCGTCGGCTAAAGCCGTCACATCGTGTGACAACGCCGACGTGACCTACATCGTGTAGGCCCAAAGGAAACACGGTTCACGAGGGCTCGCATCCTGCGAGTCAGTTCGGTGTTGCGACAAATGTTTTCGGTGGGCCGAGTAATCGGATGTCGCGTTTTTAACCGAACCTCCTTCATCGATGTTGACTTATCGATGGAGAGGAGGGAACCGACTCTAGTCGATAGGGCGCTGGAGCTAGACAAATTTTATACTTTATCTTGTAAAAAAAACACCACCAGCCCATAGTAGGCCAGTGGTGTTCCCATTCTTCACCAAATCATATTATCTTAATAATTTCTCTTTCTTTTTAATGCGTTTATCCATTCTTTCTCGGTCACGTTCTAGGATTGGCTTCAAGTACCTACCTGTGTGAGAGATGTTATTCTCTGCAACTTCTTCTGGAGTACCGGTTGCGATAATTTCACCGCCTCGGTCTCCACCTTCAGGTCCAAGGTCAATCAAATAATCTGCACATTTAATGACATCCATATTATGCTCGATAATAATTACGGTGTCCCCATTTTCTACGAGACGCTGAAGGACTTTTAGTAATCTACTGATATCATCTACATGAAGTCCAGTGGTTGGTTCGTCTAAAATATAGAGAGAACGTCCAGTTGATCTTCTATGAAGCTCACTAGCTAACTTTACACGTTGAGCTTCTCCCCCTGATAGAGTCGTAGCAGGCTGTCCAAGGGTCACATATCCCAAACCAACGTCAGCAATCGTTTGCAGTTTACGTTTAATTTTTGGTATATTTTCGAAAAACTCAAGAGCGTCTTCAATAGTCATTTCTAGTACATCAGCAATGTTTTTACCCTTATACTTCACTTCCAAAGTTTCACGATTGTATCGGTGACCATGGCAAACTTCACACGGGACATACACATCTGGCAGGAAATGCATTTCAATTTTGATAATCCCATCTCCTCGACAAGCCTCACAACGCCCACCTTTTACATTAAAAGAGAAACGGCCTTTCTTATACCCGCGAATTTTCGCTTCATTGGTTTGAGCAAATACATCGCGAATATCATCAAATACACCGGTATATGTTGCTGGATTAGAACGCGGGGTCCTTCCAATGGGCGATTGGTCAATATCAATGACCTTGTCTAATTGCTCAAGGCCCTTCATTTCCTTGTGTTGCCCGGCCTTGATTTTTGCTCCATTAAGGATCCTTGCGGCCGATTTATATAAGATTTCGTTCACCAGACTACTTTTACCAGATCCAGATACACCAGTTACAACAGTGAACAAACCAAGTGGAATTTGAGCATTCGTATTCTTTAAATTGTTCTCTACAGCTCCAATGATTTCAACAAAACGGCCGTCTGGTCTTCTTCGTTCCACAGGAAGAGGAATAAACTTTTCCCCAGAAAGGTATTGTCCCGTTAAAGATTTTTTGTTCTTCATTACCTCTTCCGGAGTGCCCATGGCTATGATTTCCCCTCCATGAACACCTGCCCCTGGTCCTATATCAATGAGGTAGTCCGCAGCAAGCATTGTGTCTTCATCATGCTCTACCACCAAAAGTGTATTGTCGAGATCCCTCATTCGTTGGAGGGTAGAAAGCAAACGATCATTATCTCTTTGATGGAGACCTATAGAGGGTTCATCAAGTACATACAATACCCCCGTTAAAGCTGATCCAATTTGGGTAGCTAGCCGGATACGTTGTGCTTCCCCACCTGAAAGGGTCCCTGCCGCACGAGAAAGATTCAAATAATCTAATCCTACATTGGCTAGAAAATTTAAGCGCTCTTGGATTTCCTTTAAAATCATATGAGCAATCTTTTGTTCTTTTTCTGTAAGGTTAAGATTTTTAAAAAAGTCAGTCGCTTCTGTTACAGATAATTCCGTCACCTGGCCAGCATGCTTGCCATTAATAAGAACCGCCCTGGCTTCCTCCTTTAATCGATAACCTTTACATTTCGGACAATCCTTTTGAACCATATATTTTTCCATTTGTTCACGAATAAAATCAGAGTTTGTCTCCTTGTAACGGCGGGCTACGTTATGAATAACGCCCTCAAAATAAATATCGTTTTCTCTCAAAACACCAAACTCATTCTGGTAGCTAAAAAAGATTTTTTCTTTTCCGCTTCCGAACAAGATTTTTTCCATCTGATCCTTTTGGATGTTTTTAACTGGGGTGTCCATATCAATTCCATAATGTGTACATACAGCCTCTAATAAGGATGGATAATATTGAGAGCTTGTTGGTTCCCATGGAGCAATCGCATGATCTCTTAATGTCCGATCCCAGTCTGGAATGACAAGGTCAAGGTCAACTTCTAGTTGAGTACCTAACCCATCACATTTTTCACAAGCACCAAATGGGCTGTTGAAAGAAAATAAGCGCGGTTCCAAATCACTAATAGAAAAACCACACTCAGGGCAGGCAAAATGCTCACTGAAAACTAGCTCTTCTTGGTCAATGATATCAACGATAACTTTGCCATCCCCAAGATTGAGAGCAGATTCAAGTGAATCAGATAAACGACCTCTAATGCCTTCCTTAACAACAATACGGTCAATAACAACCTCGATCGAATGTTTTTTATTTTTATCTAAATTAATATCATCATTAATGTCACGAGTTTCCCCATTGACACGAAGGCGTACATAGCCTTCTTTTTTCAAGTCTTCTAATGCCTTAACATGGGTCCCTTTTCTCCCCGAAACAAAAGGAGCAAGAATCTGAAGTTTTGTCCTTTCAGGATAATCCATGATTCTGTCTACCATCTGTTGAACGGTTTGAGATGATATTTCAATTCCATGGATAGGACAAGTTGGTCTTCCTACTCGAGCAAATAAAAGCCTCAGGTAATCGTAAATCTCTGTTGCCGTTCCAACAGTCGAGCGCGGATTTCGGCTCGTTGTTTTTTGGTCAATAGAAATAGCAGGAGATAACCCTTCAATAGAATCAACATCTGGCTTATCCATTTGCCCCAAAAATTGACGAGCATAGGCACTTAATGATTCTACATAACGTCTTTGACCTTCTGCATAAATGGTATCAAAGGCAAGAGAGGACTTCCCTGACCCTGATAGTCCAGTCAATACAACTAGCTTTTGTTTCGGAATTTCAACATTTATATTTTTTAGGTTATGGGCACGTGCCCCTTGAACCTTGATTGACTTCATTACCATTCTATTTTCACCCCTCAGCCTTCATCTCTAAGATTAAGTCACGAAGCTCGGCTGCTTTCTCGAAATTCAATTCTCTTGCGGCCTTTTTCATTTCCTTTTCCATTTCCTCGATCACTTTTTCCTTTTCCTTTTTGGTCATCTTGGCAAGGGACTTGGATACCTTTGTCTCTTGCTCTTCTTCCATACCTTCCACAGAGGCTCGAATGACGTCACGAATTTCTTTTCTAATTGTCCTTGGAGTAATCCCATGCTCTTCGTTGAAGGCATTTTGCTTCTCACGGCGTCGATTCGTTTCTTCAATCGCAATATTCATCGATTTCGTAATTTTATCTGCATACATAATGACCTGTCCATTCTCATTACGTGCAGCCCGTCCAGTAGTCTGAATTAAAGAACGTTCAGAACGAAGAAAGCCTTCCTTATCTGCATCCAAAATGGCAACAAGGGAAACCTCTGGAATATCAATACCTTCTCTTAATAAGTTAATTCCAATAAGAACATCATACTTTCCTACTCGAAGATCCCGAATAACTTCAATCCGCTCCAAGGTTTTAATTTCAGAATGGAGGTAAGCCACTTTAATTCCAACATCTTTTAAATAGTCGGTAAGATCCTCAGACATTTTCTTCGTTAGTGTAGTCACGAGGACGCGCTCATTTCTTTCCGCGCGAATGTTGATTTCCCCAATGAGGTCATCAATTTGTCCCTCAATCGGACGAACTTCAATTTTGGGATCAAGCAATCCAGTTGGACGAATAATCTGTTCTGTCATCTTAGGCGTATGTTCGAGTTCATATGGGCCTGGTGTAGCAGAAACATAGACGATTTGATTCGTTTTTTGCTCAAACTCTTCAAACATTAACGGACGGTTATCAAGAGCTGAAGGCAAACGGAAGCCATGATCCACAAGCACTTGTTTTCTGGCCTTATCTCCATTAAACATTCCACGAATCTGAGGCAAGGTAACGTGAGATTCATCAATGACAATTAAAAAGTCATCTGGAAAATAATCCAGAAGCGTATAAGGCGTTGAGCCTGGTGGTCTCAAGGTTAAATGACGCGAGTAGTTCTCAATCCCTGAACAGAACCCCATTTCCCTCATCATTTCCAGGTCATAATTTGTTCGTTGTTCTAATCGTTGAGCTTCTAAAAGCTTATTTTCTGCACGAAGCTCCTTTAAACGTTCTTCTAACTCTTTTTCTATATTTTGAATGGCAATTTTCATTTTTTCTTCTCGAGTTACGAAGTGAGAAGCCGGAAAAATAGCCACATGTTCACGGTCTCCAATAATCTCACCTGTTAAAGCATCAACTTCGCGTATCCGATCAATTTCATCCCCGAAAAATTCCACACGAATACAGTGCTCTTCCCGTGAAGCTGGAATAATTTCTACGGAATCCCCACGAACTCGAAAGGATCCACGCTGAAAATCAATGTCATTTCGGTTATATTGAATGTCAACAAGCTCTCGTAAAAGCTGGTCTCTATCCTTTACCATCCCAACTCTGATGGATAGAACGAGTTCCTTATACTCTTCAGGAGAACCTAGACCATATATACAAGACACACTAGCTACTATAATCACATCATTTCTCTCGAAAAGAGCCGATGTCGCGGAGTGTCTTAATTTATCAATTTCATCATTTATACTGGCGTCTTTTTCAATAAAAGTATCTGTCTGAGGTACATAAGCTTCTGGTTGATAGTAGTCATAGTAGCTGACAAAATACTCTACGGCATTGTTTGGAAAGAAATCCTTGAATTCACTATATAACTGTCCAGCTAATGTTTTATTATGGGCAATAACTAAAGTTGGTTTGTTCACCTGCTGGATGACATTAGACATCGTAAACGTCTTCCCTGTTCCAGTTGCGCCAAGCAGGGTTTGATGCCTTTTTCCATCTTTAATTCCTTGAACAATTTCTTCTATCGCTTTCGGCTGGTCACCCTGCGGCTGATACTCCGAATGTATATCAAATGTTTGCTCCATATAAAACCCTCCTCTTTCAGAAGCCATTCAAGTATCCATTACTCTCCTTATTAGATACCACTATACCGAATCTAATAAAAATTCACCAATAGTTAGTTTACCATAGATTAATCCCATTGTACCACAAAAATCGAACAAACATTCGTTTCATGCTCGCGTATTTTTTTATACTATGAAAAGAAGCACCCCAATCAGAGATGCTTCTTCTAATATAACTTTCATTGCGATTATTACATGCTGTACTGCTCATACTCGTTCGTTTCAAATAAATCAATAAGCTCAACATCTGGATTTTTGTCCTTGAACCATCGTAACGAAAAGTCATTTTTGAAAAGAGCAATATAATTATCATCACGGTCTTTAACAAGCAGGCTTCGTTCATCAAATAAGGAATCCTTCACCTGTTCTGGCTTTAACCATCTTGGGATTCTATCTCCCATCGATTCAAACAGCACCTCGACATTGTACTCATTTTTCATACGATACTCGAACACATCGAACTGTAACTGCCCAACTGCTCCTAAAATATAGTCCTCTGTTTTGTTACGTTTGAAGAGCTGAATAGCTCCTTCTTGTACCAGTTGCTCAATTCCTTTTTTAAACTGTTTTGATTTCATGACGTTTTTAACAAATACTTTTTGGAATTGTTCTGGTGGGAATTGCGGGAGTTCATCAAATTCAAAATTCCCTTTTGTCCCTCCAATGAGCGTATCCCCAATTCGATATACATTGGGATCATAGATTCCGATAATGTCACCTGCATAGGCCTCATCGACCGTTTCACGAGCAGAAGCCACAAACTGCTGAGATTGAGATAGCTTAAACGTTTTACCTGTCCTACTTAATGTAACAGACATTCCTCGTTCAAACACCCCGGAACAAACTCTGACAAATGCCACTCGATCCCGATGTGCCGGATTCATATTAGCTTGGATTTTGAAAATGAACCCAGAAAATTCTTCATCTTCAGGTGATACAAGTCCTTCTGATGAACGACGAGCTGTTGGAGACGGTGCCATAGAAACGAATGTATCAAAAAATGTCTTAACCCCAAAAGGTGCAAGAGCACTACCGAAAAATACTGGAGTCAACTCCCCCTGCAGTACTTTTTCTAGGGAAAAGTCATTTCCTGCTTCCTCTAATAGCTCCAATTCATTCATTGTCTCTTGGTAAGTTGGATGTGAGGTTAGCGATTGGTGCTCCGGTTGATCTAACTCACTAAAAGGAATATATTCTTCCTCTTCCTTGGAATTGTATTTGATGAACTGTTGGCCATCTCGATCAAAAATCCCTAAGAATCTCTTTCCCATTCCCACAGGCCAGTTCATGGCATATGTTTCAATCTCTAATACATTTTCAATTTCTTCTAAAAGTTCGAGAGGCTCTCGTCCTTCTCGGTCCATTTTATTAATAAAAGTAAAAATAGGAATACCACGCATTCTACAAACCTTGAAAAGCTTAATCGTTTGCGCCTCTATCCCCTTTGTAGCATCAATAATCATCACAACACTATCAACAGCTGTTAGAGTACGATACGTATCCTCACTGAAATCTTCGTGTCCTGGTGTATCCAGTATATTAACTTGATAGTCTTTGTATGGAAAATTCATCACGCTAGACGTTACCGAAATTCCACGTTGCTTTTCGATTTCCATCCAGTCAGACGTAGCAAACTTTCCTGATTTCTTTCCTTTAACCGTCCCTGCAGAACGAATTAAATTTCCGAATAAAAGTAGCTTTTCGGTTAAAGTTGTCTTCCCAGCATCTGGGTGGGATATAATCGCAAAGGTTCGACGTTTTGAAACCTCTTGTTTAATTTGCTTGTTCATATTCAGACCCCTTTTGTATGAAATTTTTGTATTCATTTGGTCCTCACACAACTTACATGGGCCTGAGCCACCTTTCTTAAATTTAGCTGCAATTGTAACTTATATTGGTTGGAAAAATAAAGTGAATTATTAAATTTTTCATCCTTGTTGGTGAAGCTTGCTTCATCGTCGGCTGCCCGTTCATGCGAAGTAAATTCACAGCCTTTAAAATATACCATTGGAGCAAGTAAAACGTCAATTGGATGGAGAGTTTTAACTTTTGTGTGTGTTCATTTGGAATTTCGAGCGTCGGTTTTCGGTTGGCGCGCCTATTTTTGCGTGTTTCATTGGGGATTGCGCGTCTATTTCCGGTTGGCGTGCGTCTTTTTCTGACTTTTGCGCGTCTATTCGGATTTCGCGCGTCTATCTCTGGGCCGCGTGCGTCAACTTCCGGTTGGCGCGCGTCAACTTCCTACTTTTGCGCGTCTCCTCGGATTTCGCGCGTCTATTTCTGGGCCGCGTGCGTCTATTTCCGGTTGGCGTGCGTCAACTTCCGGTCATCGCGCGTCTCCCCGGATTTCGCGCGTCTATCTTTGGG
>JAWJLM010000091.1 GCA_040191315.1 Bacillaceae bacterium S4-13-56
TTGTTGAGAGAAGTGCCTTGCTATACGCAATACGTCCGTTAATGTTTTAGGAGAATTTCAGCCAGTACTTTGGCGGATACTCTTTCCGAATGGAAAGATAAGGGCATCAGAGGGAAGCTTGTTAGTATCCTAGAACCCCACTGCTTTAGCTGTGGGAGTTGTCAGAGTTCACTTTAGTTTTATAAAGAACAAAAGGCCAA
>JAWJLM010000092.1 GCA_040191315.1 Bacillaceae bacterium S4-13-56
GTTCACTTTAGTTTTATAAAGAACAAAAGGCCAATGATGGTTAGAGCAAGAGCCCCGACACTGAATGCTCCAATTTTATTTTTATCTTTATTGATTTGCCTTGCATACGAAAATGTGTAGGCAGCTATATAAAGCATGATTAACCAAAAGATGATCTCTAGCATGTAATCATTCCTTTTTCGGGTATTTCGGAGTTGTGATTTGCTCGCCAAATCCTGCCAGTGTGATATCAATAGTTACTTCCACTTTCATGTCTTTATATTTTTCATCAAAATCATAATTCTTCCATTCTTCTACCGTACTAAAATATTTACGTCCAGGTAAAGACCAATAAAAAGGTTGTCCTTTAAATTCTTCTTGAGTTTTTTTGATTAATTCCATTGCCTTTTTTTCTATTTGTTGCTTTATGCTTTTTTCCAATAACATCTGTTTATCCATGTCTATTGCGTAGTCAATTAAACTTGGGATTCCGACAATTTCTATATTTAGAGGAATATTAACTTTGATCTCAACGGGGTCCTTAGAAAAATCCATCGAGATTTCCGTTCCTTCTGGTTTCGACACTTGAGCAGAGATCCGGTGCTTTTCATCCAATGGATCCTGGTAGGACGTAAGCATCGTTTCTAAGTCTTTTGCTTTGGGTGTTAATAATAGAGCCATTCTTGTTTCTTCTCCTGTTAATAGCCCAATCATTTTACCGTGCTTGAAAACAGCTGAACCAATGACTTGAGTAGGATTGCCTGATTCTTGCTTAATTTCACCAGCCAAGTATTCATCTTCGTTGCCGTATTTTTGATTTTCAGGAGTAGCTGTTGCATAGAGAGACAAAAATAAATCACTATCTAATTCGGTTTTTTGCATATATCTATGGAGATCAGATACGGGAACAAAACCAGTTTCTTTCGTTCGATTAACCATAAATTGATAATATTTGTGCGGTCTAGTCTCAAGTTCGGGTTTATTTTTATCAAAAAACTCGCTTACTTTTTCTTTAGTAACAATTACAGTAAGGTCTCGTTGAAGCTCACGATCTTTGACAGCAATTGAAATATAATTGAAAAAATCCTCTTTTCTTGCAAGTTCCTCAGATACAATCAGCACTTTTGTATGATTATAATTTACTTTTCTTGTTACAAAGGCGTTGGCGGTATCTCTTGCAACAGTTAAATCAGGTGCCGTAAAAGAGACGATTGACGCGGGAGGTTCATCTACATTTACTCCTTTAGCAGAACCTACTTGAGGATTGGCTATATTGTAGGTTACCTTTATTCCCCCAGCATCCGAAGGGTCTAGTCCAATAGCAATGACATAAGCATTTTCTTCGATCTCTTTCTTGTCCCAACAACCACTCAAGACAAAGCAAAGGCTTGTAAAAAGCAGGATGATCCTAGAAAAATTTTGGTTGATCATCTTTTAGCCCCTCCTCTTATTTTAGATACCCCCCATAAAAGGAAGATTAAGACAGGAATAGTAACGGATATGGTAGGGAGTAGGTAGCTGTTCCATAACAAATAACTGTTGGTTACTAGGTTATTTGGTAACATCCCTAATAAGAGAACTAATGCACTTACACTTAGGATGAGCGGTTCAAACTCTTTTATTTTAAATATTGTTCCAAATAGTAAAGAGATCATATATAAATAGATAGCGAATCGAATAAAGGCTCCAACCATCCAAAATATGAAATAGATTATTTCAAGATTAGTGAAATACGGTCCAACTTCCACATAACGAATGAGTTCGTGAAAATGAAATGTGATCTGTTGTACGGTAGGGTATTCAAAAATGCCAACGTACAAAATTAAAAAGAAAACAAATTCCACAATGACAATTCCAAAGGAAATGAGTCCCCCTTTTTTGAAACTCTTATCATTTTTAAGAAATGGGTAAAATAAAGAAAAGTAGAACATATCTGCAAAGATGGATTGTTTAAAAAATCCTGTCTGTACAATATCTGTCCAACCTGCTCCCGAAATAGGAAAAATTCTTCCCCATTTCACATCCTTTAAAACAAGTACCACCAATAAAACAATCATGGCTTTAATGTAAGGAAAAGAAAGGACAGCAACCCTTCCAATCGTCTCCAATCCATGTTTCGCAATGTAAAAGCTTACACCTAATAACATTGAGTAAAGAACTATTGTAGGTGTTTGGGGGTAATAGAGTCTTCCCACAATCTCTACATAACTTCTGCTGTCAAAAACGGTGGCAGCTAACCCAAGGAATAATAGTAAAATTCCAATAAGTGAACCAATCTTTCTCCCAAGTATTTCGTTTATTAATTCAATTAAATTTTTTGATTGGTATTCTTTTAGTAGCTTATACAAGATAAGGAGAGGTCCAATCAAAAAAAGAACGGAAACAATTGGAATCATCCAAGCAGCATTATAACCATCTTCAAATAAAATAGAGGTAGTAAAGTCTGTTGCTTTTGTAGATAGGGTGAGTATGATAATAGCGCCGAATTCACGGGCTCCTATATTTCCGTTCGACTGATCGTTGAGTTTATCCACTGTGAATCTCTCCTGCTATTAGCTTATGGTTTTCTACGAACATCCTTCGGTTTAACAAAAGCGGGACGAAGCCTTTCCATCCAAATAGGTAATCGATATAGGGTATCCTTTGATGATTTGTAGAAAGGAGCTATAGGTGAAATGTAAGGAACTCCAAAAGATTTCATGCTTGCCATATAGGCAATGGCTATAATCACGCTAGAAATCATTCCAAAGAATCCCATAACTGCTCCAGATATAGTAAAGATAAATCTAGCCATTCTAAGCATGTAGTTAAAACTGACATCTCCTAATGCAAAGGAAGATAGCCCGGTAATGGCAATAACAATTACAATGATAGGACTTATAATATTTGCTTCTACAGCTGCTTGGCCAAGGATTAAAGCCCCCACAATACCTATGGTAGGACCTATTGGGTTAGGAATTCTTATTCCTGCCTCCCTTAAAATTTCAAAAGCAATTTCCATCATGATAATCTCCATAATAACTGGAAAGGGAACCAGCTCTCTAGAACCAGCAATGGCCAAGAGTAAGTCAGGAGGTAACATTTCTGTGTGAAAAGTGGTCACAGAAATATAAATGGCTGGTGTGAATAAACCAACAAAAAAAGCAAAAAAACGAACAAGCCTACTGAAATTTCCATAGGGTAATCTTAAATAATAATCTTCTGGATTTTGGAAAAAGGACCAAAAGGTTGCTGGGCAGATGAGACATGCCGGAGAATTATCCATGACTACCACAACGTAGCCTTCTTCGATAAAATGAGCCGCGCGGTCAGGTCTTTCGGTATAAAGTACGGTTGGAATAAGAGAAAAGGATCTTTCCTCTATATACTGCTCCAATTCCTCAATCGTTGAAACCATGTCTGCATTAATATGTTGAATCCTTGCTTTCACACTTTTGACAAGCTTTTCATTAGCTAAATCATCTAAGTAAACAACAGAAACAGTATTGATAGAACGCTTTCCAACTTCCATCGTTTCCATAATTAAGTTATGATTTCGAACTTTCTTTCGAATTAAAGATCTATTTTCCTGACCAGACTCCGTAAACGATTCCTTAGGCCCTTTTACTACACTTTCATTTTGAGAAATAGAAACAGGTCGATGGGCAAAAGACGTCGTACCCAAGGAAAAGACCTCTTGGATGCCCTCCACAATAAGTATGGTGTTTCCATTAATTAATTCTCCATTTATTTCCTTAAGATCTTTGTAAACTTTGATTTTTTCCATAGGGAGCGTATTTTTTATAAATTTATCTAATTCCGTTTCAGAGTCCTGCTTAGTTTTTAAAAGGGGTCCGATAATGGCTTTTTCAATTTTGTCTGCATTTACCATAGAGTCTAAGTAAAGGACGATAGCATCTTTTTTTATGGCAGATATGTATAGTTCACGAACCATGAAGTCTGTATTAGTGGGGAACTTAAAGTTATCCTTCAATTCTTCAATTCTTGAATGGAACAGCTTTTTTTCTTTATCAGCTGAACGTTGCATGGTAGTGACCCCCTTTACAAAAAATTTCTAACCTTAGCTTGCCCGACAAATGAATCAATATCCAATAAATGGACGTTTATTGCTGAAAAGGAAGAACCGATGTTGTATAGTGACCATAAATATATATAAAGAAAAAAGAATTTGTGTTGAAAATTAGGCTAGGTGGCGAACTGTCTAAAAGGAGGGGCAATCAAACTTTCAAACTTTTTATGGGGAATCATTGTCATCTTATTTTTCTTTTTTATGATATGGTTGGATAAACGCAGACAAGATTATAGAAGATCTATTCATTTTAAGGAATACGATGCTCAGGAAAAAGAATTAGAAAATACAATTAAAAAAGAAAAATCACAAAGCTTTCCCCCAAACGGTATGGGGGGAGAAATGTAGAGTTTTGGGTGAGGGAGATTGCAGGGGAGAGGTGGCAGTCTCCTTATTTTTTGAAATTCTTTAGATGTAGACCTCACTGTAAATTCAGTATAATAATTTATGTTAAAATCATTAGGGAATTTCAGCTTGGCGTCTGAGGTTGATTTAATGGAAAGTAAATATCTATTTTTATTTGGTGGTAGTCCGCCTTTTACATATACATTAGGAAAAAGATTTGCCGACCTAGCCCTTTCTAGCAAAGGTAAAGTAGCCATCTTATTTCTGGAAAGAGAGGGATGGGAGAGATATATGGAAAAGTATACCTCTGAATTAGAGGGAAACGGTGGTCATGACTCTGTTTATCTTTCTCTTAGTCAAGAATGAATAGAAAAAACTAGTAATATCATTTCTTCCTGCTCTGAATCGTGATTGGTGGTGGGGATACAGAGCTTTATCGAAAGAATATGGTGAACACTGTAATTGGAGAACGAATAAACGCCCTATACCGGGAGGGAATTCCAGAGTTGTCAGCGCTATTTGATCCATTTATGTGCTGCTTTTTATGGTAATGTAATAAAACGTTCATTTAGGTGCCAATCACCATAAAGTGTTCAAATAAAAAGATGATTCCTCAAGTGGAGGAATCATCTGAATTTATTAATATAAGTTCCTATGTCCACCACATATCTCCAACAGATTCTTTAACCATTACAGGCTGAAGAGTTTGAATAGCTTTACTGAACCCTTCCTCAATAGACATCAGTCCGTCTTCATGCTCAATACTGACGACATAGTCATAACCATACAAACGTAGGGTACTGATCATGTCTGCCCAGGCCTTTGAATTATGACCAAATCCCACGGTACGGAAATACCAGGAACGATTTTGCATGTCAGAGTAAGGAGTCATGTCTGTTAGTCCATTTCGATTCATATTTGGTTGATCAATGATTGTATCCTTTGCATGAAAATGGTGGATGGCATTCTCACGGCCTAGTATTTTAATAGATTCAATTGGGTCAATTCCTTGCCACCACATATGACTAGGGTCAAGATTTGCTCCAATAGCCGGGCCACAGGCTTCTCGAAGTCTCAATAGCGTAGCAGGGGTGTGTACAGAAAAACCGCCATGTAATTCTAAACCGATTTTTACATTATGCTGATCTGCAAAGGCTGCTTTTTCCTTCCAGTACGGTATGATTTTTTCTTCCCATTGCCATTTTAAAATTTCCTGATAATCATTTGGCCAAGGAGAGACAGGCCAGTTTGGATACTTAGCATTTTCATGGTCCCCGGGGCAGCCAGAAAAGGTGTTTACAACAGGAATGCCAAGCTGACCTGCTAACTTAACCGTTTTCTCAAAAAGCTCATCGGCTTCCTTTGCGATTTCCCTCTGTGGATGGAGTGGGTTAGCGTGGCAACTTAAAGCGCTTACAGTTAAGTTCCTGCTAGCCATTTTGTTTAGAAATTCCTGCTGCTTTTTACGATCATCCAATAATTCATCAATCTTACAGTGGGCATCTCCCGGATAACCGCCTGTTCCAAGTTCCACTGCTTCGATCCCTTTTGAAGCTACATGATCCAACATCTCTTCTAAATTCTTATCTGAAAATAAAACCGTAAAAACCCCTAGCTTCATCAAACTACCTCCCAAAGAAAAGATTTCTTGTAATCCGTTACATTCTATTATAGCTTAAAAATTCCCTTTATCAACTATGAATAGATAAACAATTTCACCATATTGACAAATTAGTCAGAAAAATCTATAATCCAATTGTAATCGATTACAAAGATTATCATCTTTTTATTGAAAGAAGGAAGCATCATGGCCAATATTCAACAAGTGGCTCAAAAAGCGGGTGTTTCTGTAGCGACGGTTTCTAGGGTTTTAAATAATATTGGGGCTGTCACACCGGAAACAAGACTTAAAGTCGAAAATGCTATTAAAGAGCTTAACTATGAACCTAGTATGCTGGGGAGAAATCTGAGAAACTCAGAAAGTCGACTTTTACTGGTCTTAATCCCTAGTATTTCAAACCCCTTTTATACTGAAATAATCAACGGTATAGAAAATATAGCCATTCAAAATCATTATAATATCCTTCTCTGTCAAACAGATTCAAACCCTCAACGAGAAAACATTTACTTTAATATGGTAAAGAACAAATTAGCTGATGGTGTGATCTCCATGGATCCGACCGTTAATATGGTGAAGCTAAATGAACTTGCTGAGAAGTTTCCTGTTATTCTTTGTAGTGAATATGAAGAGGGTGGTACCATTCCATACGTCACCATTGATAGTGAACTCGCAGCTTATCATGCAGTCAAGCACTTAATAAAATTAGGGAATAAGAAGATAGCAATGATTAACTCTGATGAAAAATTCTTATACGCAAGACAGAGGAGAAAGGGCTATGAAAGAGCACTTGAAGAATTCGGTCTTCCTATTCGCAAAGAATGGATATATAACACTTCTCAGCCTGACTTTGAAAATGGAGTTCACGCGATGAGAATGTTACTTCAGACGGATGAAAAACCAACAGGTATATTTGTCGTTTCAGACACTTTGGCTATTGGTGTTATTAAGGAAATGAATACATGTGGTTTAAAAGCTCCGGATGATATAGCTATTGTTGGATTTGATAATATCAATTTTTCCAATATGACCAATCCAACTTTAACGACGGTAGCACAGCCTATGTATAAAATGGGTACCACAGCAGCTAAGATGCTCATTAATCGTATTAAGGGATACAAGGTGGAAAATATGGTTTTGGATTACGAACTGATTATTCGCCAATCCACGATGGGTTAATAGATTTAAGGGAGGCAATAAGATAATGGGAATTAATGTTGGAATCATCGGATGTGGGTCGATCACGAAACATCGCCATGCGCCTGAATACAAGGCAAACCCAGAGGTAGATGAGATTGTCTTCTATGATCGTAATATCGAGAGAGCTGAGGAACTTGCTAACCTTTTCGAAGGACGGGTTGCTAACTCATTGGAGGAATTGTATGAAGATCCCACCATTGTAGCCATTAGCGACTGTTCTTCTAATGAGGTGCATCATGTCCACTCTTCTCAAGCTCTTTTAAGTGGAAAACATGTATTGTGTGAAAAACCATTAGCTATAAGTGTTCAACATGCCGAACTAATCCTTGATGCGCAACGTAAGTCTGGAAAAAAGTTAATGGTTGGGCAGAACCAGCGTTTAAACAAAGCTCATCAAAAAGCGAAGGAGCTCATTCAGAGTAAGGAATTAGGTGAGGTTCTAACCTTCCAAACCACTTTTGGCCATCAAGGACCTGAAAGCTGGGGAGTGAATAAGTCAAACTCCACCTGGTTTTTTAAAAAAGAACGATCCCACTCTGGTGTTGCTGGTGATCTAGGTATCCATAAAATTGATCTTCTCCATTTTCTCTTGCAAGATGAAATCGAAGAGGTTCTGTCTTTCCAAGGAGCACTTGATAAGGTGGATGAATACGGAAATCCCATTGAGGTTTGTGATAATGTTGTATGTGCTTTAAAAACAAAAAAGGGACGCTTGGGGACAGCTGCTTTTTCTTGGACGTACTATGGTACCGAAGATAATTCAACCACTATCTATTGCCAAAAGGGAATTATTAAAATTTATCATGATCCAATCCATCAATTAATTGTAGAGAACAAAGATGGATCCGTTATCAAATATGAACTAGAGCCGATTCAAACTAATGATAATCAAACAAATTCCGGGGTAATCGATGCGTTTATTGATTATATCCTCCATGATAAAGAACCCTTGGTAACAGGGGAAGAAGCAATAAAAACATTAAAGGTGATTGAAAAGATGTTGTCTTAGAGAGAGTTACTCTAGTAAAAATAAATTGACTGAATTTTAAAATTCTTATATTATTTATGTAACGGATTACATAAAATAATGATAACGAATCTCACTAGTTTAGTAACACTGATGAAGTCAACCAACTACATCCATTATCCCGCATTAACGGGCAGTAATCCCCCCCTCAAGGCTTAAGTGAAACGAAAAGAGTAGGTGGGGGATAAACTGCCCATAAATGTCCGATTGGTTCAACTAACAATCAGTGGGGGATGAAGAAAACCCCCACTGATTGAAGTTTCACTTTATGTAATCAATTACATCATAATATCTAGGAGGGATGATATGTTACATCAGCTTGCGATTAATTCCAACACTTATCACGGTTTCTCTCTTGAAGAAGCGATGAAAGGAGCAAGCCTTGCTGGTTTTAAACAGATTGAGTTAGCTGCAGTCAAAGATCATACGGCACATGTTTTACCTGAAATGTCGGCAAAGGAAATCAACGATGTGAAAGCATTACTTCGTCAGTATGGAATGAAATGTATTGGACTGGGTGCTCATAGTAACGTGATGAGAGAAGAGGGGATCCAGAATCTATTAAATAGTATTGATTTGGCTCTTGAGTTTGATTGCCCTTATGTAGTAACGGCAACAGGAGATGCTCATGGGGACAAAGATGTTATCGACGATGAAAGCGTTTTAATTAAAAATTTAAAACCTATTATTGAAAAGTGTGAAAAATATAATAAGATTTTGGTTCTTGAAACACATGGGAATAATTATGCAACTGGTACATCTCTCAAACGTTTATCACAATCCCTTAACGACCGAGTGAAAATTAACTATGACACTGGGAATGTTATATTTTACGGGAATCAATTGCCTTATGACGATTTAGAAGCCTCTGCCGATTATATTGAATTTATTCACTTAAAAGATAAGCGTGGTGCTCACAACGAATGGAATTTTCCCGCCATAGGGGATGGTGATTTAGACTTTGAACGAATTTTTCAGACCCTGAGAAAAGCAAACTATAAAGGTCCAATTAGCGTTGAAGTAGAGTTTACTCCAGCCGGTCCTAAAAATTTAGACGAAGTAAATGAAAGTGTTCAACGATCTTTCAACTATCTTTCCAAATTACTAAGTTAGTAGATTATAAGGAGGTTGAAAGAGAGATGAAAAAAATTGGGCTAGTTGGTTTAGGGTTTATAGGAAAAGCTCATTTAGAGGCGTATCAGAAGGTGAGAAACGCAGAAGTCGTATCCATTTTGACAAGAAGAGAAGTGAAGGATGAAGATGTCCTCCAAACCTTTCAAGGATCTTATGTCCATAATTATGATTTACTTTTAAAAAATGCAGAGATTGATGTCATAGATATATGCTTACCAACCTTTCTACACGAGGAATATATTGTGAAAGCTGCAAAAGCAGGGAAACATATTATTTGTGAAAAACCTTTAACCTTGACGCTAGAATCTGCCGAAAGAATTGTACGAGAAGTTGAAAAGCATCAAGTTGAATTGTTTGTCGGGCATGTTCTGAGATTTTGGCCTGAGTACCAAATGATAAAAGAATATAGTGAAAATGGAAAGTTAAAGGATATCGAAATGGTTCAGGCCAAGAGATTAGGGCAGGTTCCGCAATGGAGTGATTGGTTCCAATATCCTGAGAAAAGTGGTGGTGCTTTATTTGATCTTCATATCCATGATATTGATTATTTAACTTATTTACTGGGTGAAGCTACGTCGGTATACGCCGTCGGAAATCAAAATTCATTTGGGGCTTGGGATCATATCATGACAACTCTTCAATTTAACAATGGTGCCAAAGCTTTTGTGGAGGCCTCTCAAAGAATGCCTTTAGGGTATCCTTTTACGATGGCATTAAGGGCGCAAACGAGGAACAGTGCTATAGATTTTCTTGTAGTTGCAGGGGGAAATATTGAAAATATAAACGAGAGTGAAGAACAATTAGTCTATTATCACCAAAAGAATAAAACAACTATAGAGGTTAAGAAGGCAGATGCCTTTATGAAAGAGCTTTCATATTTTGTGTGCTGTTTAGAAAATCATGAAGAAAATACGATTATTCCTTTGGAAGATGTTTTATACACCCTTAAACTTCTAAAAGCTATTGAAACTTCGCTAGAAACAGGTGGAAAAATTGGGGTTTAGAGGTGTAATTTACTTATTTTTTTAAAATGAAAACGTATTATTATATTGGATAGTTTTGTCGTATAGGAGTTTGTCATTTGTGGTCTTGGTTTTAATCTATTTTTAATAGATTTGACAAAATTATTAAGGGGGCTATATCAATGAAAAAAGTTTTACTGTTGTTCGTTTTGGTCTTGCTCATGGTACCTTTTCTAAGTGCATGTGGAGATGATGAGACATCAGGGGGAAATTCAGAAAACAATATGACAAACAACACCGAAAATAACTCAGGCGATAATTCAGGAAATAACTCAGGAAATACAGGAGATGATGAGGCTGAAAAGTATAAAGTGGGTATTCTTGCTCCTGCTGTTACTCATGGTTGGGTAGCTGCAGTTGCTTACCATGCCGAAGCTCGTGCGGAAGAATTGTCTGATGAGATTGATTACCAGATTCAAACAAGTAGTAATGCCGAGGAAATGACTGCCCAATTAGATGACTTGATGACGTGGGGAGCAGAGGCCATCGTTGCATTCCCACAATGGGAAGGTATGGAGGTTCCTATTCAACGTGCTTTAGACGCTGGTATTGAAATCGTCAACTTTGATATTGTTATTGATGCTGAAGGAGTGTACCGTGTAGCTGGTGACAACGAGGATATGGGTATTCAAGGGGCCCACTATATCGTTGACAAAATTGGCACTGAAGGAAATGTTGTTATTTTAGAGGTTCCATCTGCTGGATCTGTATCTGAACTACGTAAGAAAGGTTTTGTAGAAACAATTGAAGAAATTGCACCTGATATGAATCTAGAAACCTATGCAACTCAATTTACACGTGAGGGTGGATTAAAGGATTTTGCTGATATCTTAACTGCTAATCAAAAGATTGATGCTGTTTACTCTATGGATGATGAAACTTCTATTGGTGTTTTACAAGCCATCCGTGAAGCTGGAAGAACTGACATTAAGGTCGTTACTGGTGGAGGCGGAATGCAGGAATACTTCAAATTGATGCCGGGAAATGAAGATATTTGGATTCAGTCTGCTCTATACAGCCCTGCTATGGTTAAAGATGCTGTGGATGTAGCCCTTAAAGTGCTAAAAGGCGAAGACATGCCAATGGAGACCATTATCCCAACCACTATTGTTGACCGCGACAATTATGAAGAATTCCTAGATGAGAATTCTCCATATTAATCTACTAGTAATAAAGATACGGAGGGGTTATGGCACAGCTATAGCCTCTCTTTTACAAAAGAGCTTTTTCTTAAAAGGTGTGGTGATTTCATGATTATTGAGATGAATAATATTCGGAAGTCTTTCGGAAGCAACGATGTGCTTAAGGATGTATCGTTTACACTTCAGGGTGGAGAAATCTGTGCTTTGCTCGGTGAAAATGGGGCAGGAAAGTCAACTCTAATGAATATATTGGGTGGAGTACACTCCATGGATGAGGGATCTATTGTGGTGGATGGCAAAATAATGAATTTTACGAATCCGGCCCAATCCCAGGAAGCGGGAATTGCATTTATCCATCAAGAACTAAACTTAATCAACGATTTACCAATCTATGAAAATATGTTTATAGGAAGAGAATTAAAAACCCGAAGAGGATCATTAGACCTAGAAGCAATGATTAAAAAAACGGAAGATATTTTTCGGCAAATGGACGTAGATTTAGATCCTAAAAAGATGGTTCGGGATCTAGATTCATCCTATAAGCAGATCGTTGAAATCTGTAGGGCTATGATGACGAATGCATCAATTATCATCATGGATGAGCCAACCACCGCCTTAACCGATCAAGAAATAGAACGAGTCTTTCATATGATGAAAACATTAAAACAATATAATGTCGGTATTGTTTTTATTTCTCATAAGTTAAATGAGGTTATGAAAGTTTGTGATAGATACCTTGTCCTACGTGACGGGATTCTAGTGGCAGAAGGGACAGTTCAAGAGGTCACAACGCGTGAGATCGCTCATTATATGGTTGGTCATGACGTTAGAACGGATTCTCTACGCCGGAAAAAAGAGGCTGGTAATGAAGTTTTACGAGTTGAGAATCTTACATTTGACCCTAACTTCAGAGATATAAGCTTTTCCGTTCATGCTGGAGAAATTTTGGGTGTAACCGGACTACTTGGGGATGGACGGAGTGAGCTTTTTCAATCGATCTTTGGAGCTGATCAAATTTCTTCGGGGAAAATTTTTCTGAATGGCAAGGAGGTTACTATAAGAAGTACCACACAAGCCATTAAAGAAGGAATTGCTTATCTTCCTCGAAATCGAAAGGAAAATGCCATCATCAAGGA
Organism: Bacillaceae bacterium S4-13-56; assembly: GCA_040191315.1. Classification (NCBI taxonomy): domain Bacteria; kingdom Bacillati; phylum Bacillota; class Bacilli; order Caryophanales; family Bacillaceae; species Bacillaceae bacterium S4-13-56. Next base: position 12,673 of record JAWJLM010000092.1, read on the forward strand.
TATGAATATCATTGAAAATGCATCGATTGCTACTTGGCCTAAATTTTCTAAAAAAGGAATTATTAATCGTGAAAAACACGAAAAGACATTTGAGGAGCAACGTTCGGCTTTACGTTTAAAAATGGGGGAAATCACAGATAGTATCGCAAGCTTATCTGGTGGTAACCAGCAAAAAGTTGTCCTTGCCAAATGGTTAGCCGCCAATCCACAATTGCTAATCCTAGATAACCCTACTCAGGGTGTTGACGTGGGAGCGAAGGAAGATATCTATGATATCATTTTGGAACTTGCTAATGAAAACATCGCAGTTGTTGTTCTTTCTAGTGAAGCACATGAAATCATTCGTGTATGTGATCGATCCCTTGTTATGTATCACGGTATCATTCAAGGGGAAGTTGAGGGAGAAGCAATGAATGAACATAATATCATGAGTCTTGCTACAGGTGGGCAGCTGACTTAAGTAAGGGAGAGAGAAAATGATGGAAACGAAGCCAGTTATGGAGCAATCTAGTAAGAAAAAAAGAAGGAATTTCTTTACGTGGTTCGCCTATAAATGGTCTAATGAACCGCTGTTTAGTACAGCAATGGCATTGGTTATTATGATTATTTTACAAACTTTAGTGTTGGGATTTGATTATGATTCCTTTGGTGCATGGTTTCAGTCCTGGACGAATAACTGGATTAATATCCTAAGAAATAATGCTGGGATTGGTATCGTCGCTTTAGGGATGACATTTGTTATAATGACCGGTGGTATTGATTTAGCCGTGGGTTCAACCCTGGTGGCAACCGGAGCATTTACTATGATACTATTAGATACGGGGAATAGAGGATTGCTTGGTATGATTGGACTGGAAGGGATCCCTGCATTTATTGTAACGATCCTTCTGACTCTCCTCTTTGGGTACATTTTAGGCTTACTTATTGGAGCAAGCATAACGAAAGGAAAAGTCCCGCCATTTATAGCCACACTGGGAGCTATGATGATTTTTAGAAGTGTTACCCAGCATTTTATGCAAGGCTATAATACAACAGTACCAATGGATTTTCTGCAGGTTGCTAGTTTTAGAATGGGAAATTATATGATTATGCCCATCATTTACTGGGCAGTTATTGCTTATGTCTTATACTATGTGTCTAAGAGAACCACATTTGGTCGTCAAATCATTGCTGTTGGTTCAAATGAAAGAGCTGCTAAGCTATCTGGCGTCAATGTAAATAGAGTTAAGCTTCAAGTTTACGGACTCATGGGATTTCTTGTTTCCATCGCAGCCATCATCCAAGTTTCTCGAATCGGTTCCATGGATTTTTCTAACGCAGGAAGAGGAATGGAGATGGATGCTATCGCAGCTGCAGTTGTAGGTGGAACAAGTATGAGTGGAGGACGAGGATTTATTTTGGGTACAGTTTATGGAATGCTAATTATTGCTGTCATGAATAACCTGTTGAATTTGTTTGGGGTTCCTCCGTTTTTAAGGGAAGCATTTAAAGGTTTCATTGTAATAGGGGCTGTCCTACTTCAACGAAAAGAAAAGACCTCATAATATAGGTCTTGAAAACAAGGTATGAAAATGTTTACATCTTCCGTTCTCTTTAGGTCCTGAAACGGTCAAGATTAAACATTTTCATACCTATTTTTTATCTTGATTTCTTCGATAAGGTGCATCGAAAGATTGGGGAGGATACGAATTTGGATTCGTAAAATATTGTAAGAACTCATTGGATTCGCCCTCCACTTTATCAATATAATCAGGATCATTTACCGATGATTTGTAGGGACTCATATTAATATAGGAACCATCTCCGTAAGCACTGCCAACTCCGTTCGTCGTTTTTGATTGGCTACTTAAGTCTTCGTAGGTAGCCTTTCCCACTACCAAGGAAGAGGTCCCGGACATATGCAAGACTTTAAAATTGCCAATGTTGATTTCTAAGTCTGAAATAGGAATCTCCTCCTATCCTAAAAATGAAAAGGAATGTTAATCGGGTTATCTACATCCTTATCCTTTGATTGTTTTTTTCTTTTATGGAACGTATAACTCAATACACCATCTTCTAAACTAGATGTATAATTCTCAGTCATTACTGATTGTGGCAAAGGGATCTCTCTTTCATAAACATCCTGAGGTAGTTCACTTTCTGCCAGCGTAAGCTCTCCAGGAAGTGTTGGCGAGAACCGTCCCCACCAACATACAGCATACGGCCTTTTGTTCACATTTTCGCAATAAAGTTGTTAC
>JAWJLM010000093.1 GCA_040191315.1 Bacillaceae bacterium S4-13-56
AGAAAATATTTATAAAATACTAAGTGAATTTTCTGAAACCTCAGAAGAAGAGGTTGCCTTAAATGGAAGGCTAGTGGGAGCGAATGTTAGAACGAAAACATTCGAGATAAATACAAGTGATGGTGAAAAGATTACAGGCAGAATTAGTAAAAATGCTCTTCCTGAGGTTGCCTCATTTGTACTTGATAAACAATGTAAAGCTATATTGTTGAAGGTTACAACTAAGAGTAGTTCTAAAGAAAAAGTTTCTTGGACATTAAAATCTATATCTGTAATTAAAGAAGATGACTAAATTTTAGAATTTTGATCGTACTATGATTAGGTATGGTCGCAGTGCGTTGCGATCCCTAAAGTAGACAAGAGGTATGGTCACAGGGACGCCCCGGAATTATGCAAAATCGTGGTGGAAATAAAGGACGAAAATTAAAACCTCATACTCGCCAAGAGTTCTTTGATGTTTTTCATTGTTCAGAGTGCCGCAGCCCCGTCATTCATGTAAGGAGCTCTGGTGATGGCTCACATTACTGGAGGTGCAAAGCTTCTGAAAAAAAGAACGGAATACTTAGCTGTAAAGTACGAGGATTCAGAGAAGAAAGTATTGAGCATACCTTTATCCCGACTTTCGATTTAAACTCGTGGAAAGCCCGCCACAATGGGATTTCCACTTTTAATTTGGTCACTACAACCTTTTTCCGACAATCTCGTGTTTCCTTTTCAGTGGATCTTTGATCTTTAGTAAGCTGTATATCTCTTTATGATTTTTCTCTACTGTTCCGGATACCCTAATATGATGAATATGATCCTGTTCATCGGTTACAATTACTGTTGTCCGTTGATGTGTGGAAAGCTGTTCTTTGATCGTTGACCAGTTTCGATGGTCTCCTTGTTCTCTTAATTGATATTCCATGCTTATTAATAGATGATACGCCAATACTGAGATGAATAAATGACCTTTCGTTCGATCAGCTAATTGATGGTAGACAGGTCTTACTCCTAAATCTGTTTTTAAGGATCTAAATGCAGCCTCCATTTTGGTTAGTGTTGTATATAATCGCCAAATTTCTTTGGCGGTTAATGATTGGTCGCTTGTTTCTATGACATAACATCCTGTTAGTACAGAACGATCTATACGTGCTGGTTTCTTTTCATACGTAACTGCCGTTACTGTTTCTTCCTTTTCGTCCAACTCTAAATTAACTTCATAATATTTTGCAATAGTGGAATAACGTTCTTTTAATCTTCCGATCCGCTCTCCAACTTTGCGGGCTAACTTGATGTTGCCTTTTTCAACGGAGGTCTGTAGTCTGTTTAGGTCATGTAGGAATCTGTTTTCTTTTAGCTCATCTATGGCCATCTCTTTCTGTTCACGACCTTCACTTAGACAAAGTACACGGCTTCCTTCCTCAATTGGAACCTTTTTAACATAGACAGATTCAGATACCATTCCTTCTGATAAAAGGTGCTTCGCTTGTCTATTGGGGGAAATTTCCTCAAATGTTTCTTTGGCATTTTTAAACTCGTCTTTGTATTCTTTTTCAACTGCCCTTCGTTCCACAACAATATACGGGAACTCTTTTTCTTTTAAGAGCACAAGGTTATCTTTGGTGGCGATGCCACGATCCATCGCAATCATTGGTCGATCATTTAATAAATCTAGGGATGCATCTGTATTTAGTCGTTCTAATATATCTTCTAGTGTTTCTGGTTCAGATTGGTTTCCACCATAGATTTGGCTGAAGATAGGGAAACCAGCTTCATCTACTACAAGTGCTAGCGTAACAAGCGGACAGTCCGAGCGTTTTTCCTTTGATCTGCCTCGATGTGCTAGCTCGTTTTTTTGTGCACTGCCTTCAAAATAGGTATTAGTCAAATCAAATAGAAATACTTGATTTTTACGTGGGAACAACGTCATTTCCTTGTTGCGAAGACCACGTTCAATCGCATCTTTTTTGACAAAGAGTTCATCTGCGATTTCATAAACAGCATCTTTCCCAACTGCTGAAAGATCAACAGGTAGTAACTCAATTAATGCGGTACGTTCCCGTAACCATCGCCATGATGCGAGGTCACCAGATGGCTCAACCAAACGTCCAACAACAACTGCTTCGGCAAGTGCTTGTTGCGCAGAATTAAAGCCACAAGAACTCAGTATTTCGTTTAATTCCAAACGATTCCATAACGAATGACCGACCAATTCAGGACCAAGAGATCGCGACTCTGCCGTAGTGATGGACGCCAAATCAACGGATACCAAAGTTCCCTTTTCTTGACGTTCTTCTTTTGCATGGCTCTTTTGTTGTGTGAAGGAGAAATTAGCCATTGCTTGTTCAGCAGCATCAGCAATGGCCTGATCTTCCTCGAACAGTGTTGTTTGACCAGCTAAACGACCTTCCAATGCAGCAGCTAACTTTTTCCATTCAGATTTTGGAAGAGTGAGCGTTCCTAATTGCATCACTACTCGTTGTCTTGGTCCTTTTTCTGTTCGATAGGATTCGACCAATACATGCTTCTTATATTTAGTTTTCGTCACTTTATTTTGGGTTATCGTTTCTCTTATAAACATAGTTCTATTATAACCCTTAAAAACATGAACATCAATTATTTTAAATATTAAATTAATTTTAGGTCACTACATTTTCATTTTCAAAAGTTGAATGTTGATATATCAACGTTTTTAATTGTGAAAAGGTAGTTTTTGATAGGTTTTTATCAAAAACTGCCGAAAGTCGGGATAGTGATTTAAAGAAGGTGAAAAGCATGCCTGCAGTCAAGAACTTTGCAGTAATTTATAGCTTTTGATTTTTTACCATAGAATTAATTAAAAATAAAAACTCCAAAAAAGGGATTTTATATACCCTTTTTGGGGAATAGATAAATTTTTTTATTTATTTAGTATTATTATTATAAGATTCAGAAAAGTCATTGTATTAATAAAAATAAAAAAATTGAAAGGTGGAATTAAATGTTTTCAAGAGATTCTGCAGTTTTATATGAAAAAAAGAATCAAATTGGAATTGTAACGTTAAATAGGCCACATCGTATGAACGCTATTTCATTAGAGGTTTTTGAAAAACTAGATCAGATCTGGGAGTCAGTTGATGAGGATAATGATGTTAAAGTTATTGTGCTAACTGGATCCGGTGATAAAGCGTTTTGTGCAGGAATGGACTTAAGAGAACAATCAGAATTAAGTGCACAAGGAAAAGATATGTTAAATTTTGTTGACCCAACAATGCCAAAGATGAATAAGGTTCAAAAACCCATTATTGCAGCCGTAAATGGTGTCGCTGCTGCAGGTGGATTTTTACTAGCACAGAATGCAGATTTACGAGTAGGTAGTCATAATGCCCGTTTCTCTATTAGGGAGTCAAAAGTAGGGAGGGGGTCTCCATGGGCAGTTCCGTTATTGTGGATGCTCCCACTTAATATTTCTTTGGAATTAACGATGATGGCAGAACCAATTAGCGCGCAACGAATGTATGAGATCGGTTTTTTAAATCGTCTGGCACCGGAGGGTGATGCTTTTAAAGTAGCAACTGAAATGGCAGAGATTATTAAGAATAACGCACCCCTATCTGTGATGGCTGCCAAACAATCATTAAAAGAAGCGATGGATTTGGGCAGAAGTTTAGGAATCAAAAATGCTGAAAGCATTCATGAAAAAGTTTACAGTAGTCTGGATGCAATTGAAGGTCCAAGAGCGTTCGCGGAAAAGCGACCACCGAATTGGCAAGGAAGATAAAAACCTTTCCTTAAACCGATGAATCTTTTCAGCGGATCGATTAAATTGAAATAATCTTTTTGTTATAAAAGAAAGCGCTTCCAAAATTTGATTCTATAAAATCTTTATCAAGGGGGATATACAATGGCAAGAAAAAGTCTTTTTGTTTTCTGTAGTTTGCTTATTATTATGGGTCTAATTGCTTGCAGCAATACTTCCAAAGAGACAGGCACATCAAATGAGCAAGAAACTAGTGAAGAACCTGCTAAGGTTGACCCAATCAAACTGAAAGTGGCTGATTCTTTCCCAACATCTCATGTTCTTTCAAAAGAAGGTGCCGTTTTCTGGATGAACAGAGTAACGGAATTAACCGATGGCCAAGTTGAATTTGAACATTTTCCAGCAGAGCAATTAGGTAAAGCCGCTAGTTTACTAGATCTCGCTCGAACCAAAACAACAGATATCGCTTATGTAGGGACAGCATATGTAGCAGACAGGATGCCATTAAGTGGGGTAGGGGAACTACCTGGTGCTTTTCAATCTTCAAATGAAGGTTCAACAGCATTTTGGAAAATTGCCAACGGAATTTTATTAGAGGAAGAATTCCTTGAAAACGGGGTAAGACCAGTTTGGGCTGTTACCTTGACTCCATATCAAATTGCAAACATCAATAAAAAGATGGTGAAAATCGGAGACTTCAAAGGTGAAAAGATTCGTACTGCTGGCGGTACACAAGACCTAACGATGAATCAAATGGGAGCAACTCCAGTCTCAATGCCTGCACCTGAAATGTATAGCGCAATGGATCGAGGAACCTTAGATGGTGCCGTAGCACCTTTAAATAGTTTTAAACCGTATCAAATGGAACAAAAGATTAAATACTCTACGACAAATGCGAACCTAGGAAGTTTCGTGGTGAACTATGTTATAAACGAGGAAATATATGCAAGTTTACCAAAGAATGTGCAAGAGGCCATGAAACAAGCGGGTGATGAAACGGTAGAATATTTATCTAAATTTTTAGATGATGAGACTGAAAAATTAATAGAAGAATTTGAGGGCATAGGTATTGACATGTATGAATTAACAGATGAGCAATTAGAAGCATGGAGTAAACAATTAGATCCTGTTTGGGAACAATGGGCAAAGGGCTTAGAAGACCGTGGATATCCAGCTAATGATGTCATTAAAGCATTTGAAGAAGCTTTAGGGAAATAATGATTGATTGCTAGTGATACCGAATTAGCATTGAGAAAAGATCATATTCGGTAGCGCCAAGGTCCGCTTATAGACGAAGATAGGCGGTTAATAAGATGGTCTTTCACTACAATAGCAATAAAAAATTTGTATCTGTTTATAAAACAACCTATGCAGGTTAAGGGATGTGGTAATGGTGAAACGTACCATGTTGGTCTTTGATAAGATAGATGAAACCTTTTTCTTTATAGCAAAAATAGGCGTGTTTTTAATGATGTTGTTAACTACATTTGATTCTCTTAGTCGATACCTATTTAATCAACCGATTGTTGGTGCCTATGAGTTTACAGAAAGGTATCTGATGATAGCCATAGTCTACTTAAGTTTCAGCTATGTAATGAAACTTGAAGGTCACATAAGAGTGGATATGATAATAGAAAAATTACCTCCTAAGATAACTATAACTTTAAACATTTTTTACTACTTACTTGGAGCTTGCTTAATGTTTGTTATCGGCTATCAAGGAATGCTGAGCACGATTGAAGCATGGGAACATAACTATGTTAGTGCTGGAGTGATACCCTGGCCAACATGGGCTTCTGTTATTTTTGTACCTATTGGTGCCTTTATGTTTACTATTCGCTTGATATTAATGAGTATCTCTAACTTCATCGACATCATGAAATGGTCTGATCAGATTAATTAATCCAGGTAAATGATTTTACAAATGATGGTTCCTAAGATTCAGGAGGTGAACTGATGACCGTAATTATACCATTATTAGCACTTTTAGTATTTTTAGCTTTTGGAATGCCCATTGCTTTTGCTATGGGGATTTCTGGGATGTTTGGCTTAGTAATGAACGGAGGATTCGATGTTTTATTTGGGATCCTTCAAACAGCACCATATGAAAGTATTAAGAGCTTTTTATTCACAACGATTCCCATGTTTATCTTGATGGCTCATTTCATGCTGGAAAGTAGAATAACTGATGATTTGTTTAAGTCTGCTCAAAAGTGGTTTGGGCACATGCCCGGAGGGTTGGCAATTGCGACAGTGTTTGCGGGGACAGGTATGGCAGCAGTGTCAGGGTCAAGCACAGCATCTACCGCAACAATGGCAGTCTCAGCTGTCCCAGAAATGAAAAAACATGGGTATAGTACAGAACTTTCAATGGGAGTTGTAAGCATAGCCGGCACGCTTGCAGTTATGATCCCACCGAGTCTTGCCTTAATCATGTATGGAATCTTGACCGACACAGGTGTGGGGGAGCTGTTAATTGCAGGGATTATACCTGGGGTTATTACTGCAGTAGGTTATATTGTTACAATTGTTATTTGGGCAAAAATAAAACCTAATTCAGCTCCCACAGTAAGTTCTTCCTCCTTTATCGAAAAGCTGAAATCATTAAAAACGGTTTGGGCAATGGTGATTATTATTTCATTTGTAATTGTCACCATCTATGCAGGGGTGGTAACACCAACTGAGGCAGGTGCCATTGGTGCCTTTGCCGCCTTTATCGTATCACTTCTCATGAGACGGTTAACAGTAAAGTCAGTTTTAAAGGCACTAGGGGATACACTTAAATCAACTACGATGATTTTAACCATTGTTATTTGTGCTATGATTTTTGGTTATTTTATTTCTATTACAGGAGTTACCCAAGATTTAGTAGCTTATGTTGTAGGATTGGATGTTTCCAAGTGGGTTATTGTTATGATTCTTGTCATCTTTTATATTGTCTTAGGGATGTTTCTAGATCAAATGGCTATCTTAATTCTTACGTTGCCTCTCTCTTTCCCTATCATTGCTTCGCTAGGCTTTAACCCTATCTGGTTCGGAATTATCGTAACAAAAACAGTAGAAATTGGGTTAGTAACTCCTCCTGTTGGTTTAAATGTTTTTATTGCCTCTGGAGCAACAGGTATTAAATCGTCACTTGGATTTAAAGGAGTTTTTTGGTTTTTAGTAACGGATCTTGTAATTCTAATAATACTCTTAATGATCCCTGCTCTCTCAACCTGGCTGCCAGGCAAAATGATTTCATTTTAAAAATTAAAAATATAATTTCGACAGGAACTTGGGAGTAGTCGATAACAAATAGAAGTTACTACCTCTTTCTTTTTAATCAGAAAAGTAACTATTTATATAGTACTAATAAACTATGAAATGAGGGTATGAAATGGGAAAAGTAGTGAAAATCGGAGCGGGTCAGGGTTTTTATGGTGATATTATAGATCCTGCCGTCTATATTGCTGAACATAGTGATGTTGACTATATTTGTTTTGATACTTTAGCAGAATTAACTTTAGCGATTTTACAAAAAGACCGTCAAAAGGATCCTTCAAAAGGATATCCACGCGATGTCACCAATACGATGAAGCAGTTGCTACCATATGTAAAGAATAAAGGCCTTAAGCTGATCACTAATGCAGGTGGAATTAATCCTGAAGGGGCAAAAAATGAGATTTTCAGAGTTGCAAAGGAAATGGGCATTGGTGGTATAAAGGTGGGAATTGTAACTGGGGATGATATCTATGGGAAAATCGAGGAATTACAAGAAAAAGGAATCTCACTTAAAAACTATGAAACAAATGAAGAAATAGATACGATCAAAGATACACTATTATTTGCAAACGTTTACCTTGGCGCTCAATGTATTGCGGAAGCCTTAAGACAAGGTGCCGATATTGTTATTACAGGAAGAACGACTGATACTGCACAGTTTTTAGGGCCATTAATATATGAGTTTGATTGGGATAAGGAAGATTGGAACCGTTTAGCTGCAGGGATTTTGGTGGGTCATCTGTTAGAATGCTCTGGTCAGGCTGCTGGAGGTAATTTTAGCGGAGATTGGCAGAATGTTGAAAACCTCCACAATATTGGTTATCCAATTGCCGAGGTAAACGAGGATGGTAGCTTCATTGTTACTAAGGCTGATGGTTCAGGAGGCAGAATCAGTGTGGATACGCTTAAAGAACAATTTCTTTATGAAATTCATGATCCGTCCACATACATTACCCCTGATGTGATTGCAGATTTTACTAAAGCTGAATTAATGGATATCGAGAAAGACCGTGTATTGGTGAAAAATATAACTGGCAGGCCTGCGCCTCCGACGCTTAAAGCACTGATGGGATATAAAAATGGTTTTCTCGGACAGGGAATGATTGGTTACTCTTGGCCGAATGCCTTATCGAAAGCACGCGCTTCAAATGAGATTATTCGTAAACAAATAGAGCAATTTAAGATTCAGGCTTTAGACATACACACGGAATATTTAGGTTACAATGCTCTGCATGGACCGTTGGCACAGGAAGTGGATGAAGAATTGATCAATGAAATTTTCTTAAGGATCACAATCCGAACAGAAACGAAATCGGAAGCGGCAAAATTGGCCAGATTATTCCCGCCTTTAGCATTAAACGGTCCTCCATTTGTTGGGATGATAACAGGTTTATCTCCTACTCGGGAACTATTAGGGCTTTGGTCAACGTTCATCCCTAGGGAAGAGATTGAATCGAACATTCAAATTGACGTGAAAGAGGTGGAATAAATGACAAAGGTAAAGCTTAAAGAAGTTGCACAGGCACGTTCAGGGGATAAAGGAAATTCATCAGATATTAGTCTGTTTGCTCCTAATCAGGAAGTATATGAAGCTTTTAAGAGAGAAGTTACAGTTGAAAGGGTAAGAGATCATTTTAAAGGAATTGTGTTTGGTGAGGTTTTTCGTTATGAAGTTCCAAACGTATTAGCCTTAAAATTTTTAATTCATGAAGCATTAGGTGGAGGAGCTCCTTCCTCGCTTCGTTTAGATAATTTAGGGAAGTGTTTTGGCTCTAACTTATTGAGATTGGAAATTGATATCGAGGATGAGGTATTAAAAACAGTAATAAATGTTAAATTGGGGGGATTAAAATGAACCATCTATTTTCAGATGAACAAATTATGTTAAGAAAGACAACCCACGATATCGTCAAGCAGTATGATGATGTTTATTGGAGAGAAATTGACACCAATCATCGTTTTCCACAGGAATTTTGGGATACATGTTCTGAAGCCGGACTGATTGGTGTAATGATTTCGGAAGAATTTGGGGGGAGCGGGTTAGGTGTGACAGAAGCTGCAATCATCCTCCAAGAGGTGGGGAGGTCAGCAGCGGGTATGGATGGCGCCTCAACCATCCATTTATCGATATTTGGGCCTAACCCTGTGTTCTTTCATGGGAACAAGGAACAGAAAGAGAAATACCTACCAGAAATAGCTGCTGGTAAACTTCATGTTTCCTTTGGAGTAACCGAACCGAATGCTGGAACCGATACGACAAGAATTAAAACGTTCGCAAAACGTGAAGGCGATAACTATATCATTAATGGACACAAAACCTTTATAACAAAGGCACAACTCGCCGACCGAATTTTGTTAATTACAAGAACGACTCCGTATGATGAAGTAACCAAAAAGACAGATGGGATGTCTTTATTCTTTGCACCAAATGATCGTTCTGCAATTACGATTAAACCAATTGAAAAAATGGGACGAAATGCTGTTGATACCAATGAATTGTTTATTGAGGGGTTAGAAGTAGATTCCTTTGACTTAATTGGTGAGGAAGGAAAAGGGTTTCGATATTTAATCGACGGCTTAAATCCGGAACGAATTCTCGTTGCTGTAGAGGCTATTGGAATAGGATACGGTGCCCTAGAGCGGGCTGCAAAATATGCAAATGAGCGTGAGGTGTTTGGTCGGCCAATTGGAATGAACCAAGGAATTCAATTTCCACTTGCAGATGCATATTCACAATTAAAAGCAGCAGAGGCACTTGTCTATCAAGCTGCATGGCTATATGACCATGGCAAACCATGCGGTCCTGAAGCCAATATGGCAAAATTGCGAGCGTCTGAAGCAGGTTTTAATGCCGTTGATGCTGCTTTTCAAACCTTTGGTGGATATGCATATGCCAAGGAATACAATATTGAGCGGTTTTATCGACAGATTCGTCTAGGTAGGATTGCACCAGTTAGTAATGAAATGATAAAAAATTATATTGCTCAACATTGCCTAGGAATGCCTAGATCCTATTAATCTATCTAATGTAGTTTGTTTTGATCAAAAAAGGGGTGGATCTCATTTGAAATTATTCGAGTACGAAGGAAAAGAATTATATCAAAAATACCGTATTCCCACACCAAAAGGAGCTGTCATAAGTGATCTATCAATGGTTGATAGATTGGCTATTGATCATCCTGTAGTCATTAAGGCACAGGTTCTCCAGGGGGGAAGGGGAAAAGCAGGAGGAATTAAGAAAGCCCATAACCAGGCAGCTACTCTACATCTTGTTAAAGAAATGATGAATCAGCCTTTAAAAGATGAAATCGTTACAAAACTATTGATCGAAGAGCAGATTCCGATTCAACAAGAGCTATACTTAGGAATTACCATTGATGATGTAAAAGGGACTCCGGTGATTATTGCCTGCGCTCAGGGAGGAATGGACATAGAAGAGCTGGCGAAAACCTCTCCCGAAAAGGTTAAACGGTTTGAAGTAAATCCATTAAAGGGCTTACGGCGTCATGAATGTATAGCTTTTATGAAACAAGTCGGATTAAAGGGGAAGTTATTAACGCAAGCATCCGATATTTGTCAAAGTTTCTTTCAATTATTTAGGGATTATGATGGCGTTGTTGCCGAAATTAATCCATTAGTCATTACGAAAGATCAGCGATTACTAGCACTAGACTCAAAGTTTGTAATTGATGATAGTGCTCTATTTCGCCAAAAGGATTTTGATCCTGAACATCACCAAGAAACGAAAGAGAATTCATATGAAAAGGTGGCCAGACAAAATGGATTCACCTTTGTCGACATGGAAGGAAATGTTGGTGTAATTAGTGCCGGAGCAGGGTTTACGATGACAGTCTTAGATTTAATCGAATACTTTGGCGGTAAGCCCGCAAATTTTTCGGATATGATGGGAGGTTCTAATTCAGATACCTTTGAAAAATTAGCGAGTTTAGTCATTCGGAAGGCAGAAGAGGATCAAAAGGTTAAAAGTATTGTTTTAAACATTACCTTATCTGCGACATCACTAGAATATGTAATAAATGGATTGATAAATGCGTTCGAGAATCGAAAAAGAAACCTACCGATTGTTGGATATATAAGGGCTACCGATGCATCTTTAATCGGGATGAGCCTGGAAGAAGCTAAACAAGTAATGTCTGAAAAGGGCGTACAAATATTTGATAATATCCAGGCTGCCATCAAGGAAGCTGTTGAATATACAAAGGATGAGGTGATAGAGTAATGGCCATTCTACTCGACGAAAATTCACAAGTCGTCATTCAGGGGATCACAGGAAAATATGCAGCAAATCAAACAAAATCGATGCTTACCTATGGGACTAAAATTGTCGGGGGGGTCAGCCCAGGGAAAAGCGGGACAGAAGTGCACGGAATCCATGTTTTCGATACCCTTGCAGAGATTGCATCCAGTAGAAAAGTAGATGCTAGTATAATTTATACAAGCGCTCCCAACGTTCTTCAAGCTGTAACGGAGGCCATTGAGTCTGGGGTCAAACTTATCGTCATTCCTACTGAGTTTATTCCGGTACACGATACAATGATCATAAGAAAAATGGCAAAGGAACAAGGGGTATGGATTGTTGGGCCGAATTGCTTGGGAATGATTAGTCCTGGTAAATCTTTATTAGGAACATTGTCTCCTGAATATACAATACCGGGAAATGTGGGAGTGATATCGCGAAGTGGCACGCTCTCACTTGAAGTGGTTAGAACCATTACAGAAGCAGGGTTAGGCCAATCGACCTGCATTAGTATCGGTGGGGATATGGTTTTAGGTAACAACCCTATTGATTACTTGAAAGCCTTTGAAAAGGATCCTGAAACAGACATAATCGTCATGCTTGGTGAGATAGGAGGTATGAAGGAATATGAAGCTGCTGAGTATATAAAAACGATGAAAAAACCTGTGGTCTCTTTTATTGTTGGCAAGTCAGCTAAACCAGGAAGGCGGATGGGGCATATTGGAGCTATTGTAAGTGGTGGTGCTGATACTGCAGAAAATAAAATTAATTGCCTTCAGAATGCAGGTGTCCAAATTGCTGATACTCCTTGGGATATTCCTAGACTTATTAAGGAACGATTGCAAAAGCAGTCCTAATCCTGAAATTTTCATACTTCCTAGCTAATTCCTATTCCAAGACAGAATGAGTAAACAGTAATTCACAGCAGGTCGCACCGATTTTATGATGACTTTTTTATGCTTACCCTAGCTGTTTGCTTGATAAGTGGTTTCTTCATAATAACATTCCGACTTCGTGACATCGGAAGCAAAAGCGGAAGGGAGGAGCTCGTTGGCTATACGCTGCAGAATTGCATTTGATTTCAACGAATCACGTAATAAACGAACTTCTTATCGCACAGATCATATAAAGCCGGAACAGCAAAACCACTGTCACCACGAACAAATTGTGTGGTTTCCGGGAACTTTTCGCTGTAATGTTCAATAAGCGGCTGTATGATATTGACAACACCGTTAGAAGTATTAACATTTCCAGGTCGCAGACGAGCTTTGATATAATCGCCAGTTACTCCGTTAAAGGCAACTAAAGGGTCAAAGCCAACAGTTCCGCATTGCAAGCCGAAGATTCCTAATTACCATAGGTATCTGAATGGGTGGAATCAAAATCAAAGATGACAGCTTTTGAATTATTAAATTGATGCACTCTATCAATAAGTTCATAGTTAGCTTGATTTAATTCCTCGATCGATTAGCGATAGAAACGTCTAAAGAAACGGGATAGGCTGGTGATTAGATAGAATCTAGTAGTCAATTATTGATTCATTGTGAATAATTCAGGCTAAACTATATTTTTCTATTAAATTTTGAAGGCTAGACCAGCGAATTCCACTTTATAGAAGTTTGATGTTTGGCAAGTACTAGACCTACAAATAAGTAAGGGGGAAAGGGCTGGAGAAGTTAAGTATTTCAAAAAGGAACAGTATACGTGCCTTTTTACCAAATAAAATCGATCGTCCAGTTGTTGATAAAATTGTTAAATCTGTGCTTCTGGCACCGTCTTGGCATAACTCTCAACCTTTTAAAAAAGAAACAGTCACTAAAAAATGATAGAGGAACCAACAGAGGGATTCCTAAATGCCGATAACCCTCCCCCGATACCTGAACATCACGAATGGCCCCCAGAGATCTAACAGCGCGCGCATGAAGATGCATATTATAACAAGGATGAAATACGCAGGGATAGAAAGACATGAAAAGAATAAACGGTGGGAATTTCAATTAAAAATGTACCGCATGTTATTTTTTGGTGTGGATAAAATTAGGCCCTGGTTATTATTAGGTGTAGGATTTGCGATGCAAAATATTATGATTGCAGCTAATACGGCAGGATTAGGGTCAAGTTTGCAAGCAACAGCTGCTTTTTATCCGGATCGTATCCGAGAAGTTTTAGATTAGGATAAAGATATTAAAATCATTGTCGGGATGGCAATTGGTTATCCTGATTTAAACGATAGAATTAATCAATATCAGGATGAAAAAGTCTTACCAGGGGAAGCAATTAACTGGTATGATTAATTTAACAGATTCGCTGACAGAGACAAATGGGAGGGGGTGTGAGGGCTACGGAAGAGATTTAACCAGCTAAAAATGTATGTATGACCATCATCTCTCCTGGATCGGTCGCAACAGAATTAAAGAATACTATTACAGACCAGGTTACATTAGATTTATTTAATAAGAGATCAAGTGAGGCAAGGACTTCGAGCAAAAGACATTGCAGTGTCTATCGTATATGCAATGTAGTATCCTGAAAATGTATTGATTAATGAGATCCGCATTCGTCCAACATTGTAAAGTTCGTAAAAAAGAGCATGTTTGAAAATGGATATATTTTTCAAACATGCTCTTTTTCTCATTTTTTATTTAATCCGGTTTCACGCTTCAACAAAAAGAAGTGAGTAGTTATTGAAGGCGGTTACATTTTCTTATTCAAGAACGCCCATTCGCATTAGTTTTGCCACGGTATGTGCACGGTTATTTGTATCTAATTTTTTAATTGCTGACTTTACATATTGTTTCACAGTGTATTCACTAATGTCCATAGCCTCGGCCATTTCTTTTGTCCCATCTCCCCAAGAAATTTTTTTCATGACCTCGAGTTCTCTTTTACTTAACAGTTCTGTGCTCGCATTTCCTATTGTTCTCATAAGGGTTTCACCAACTAATTTCCCATAAAGCGTAATAGAGGCTAGTTCCTCCCCATTAAAAGTAGTCCATTTTGGAAATTGTATACTACTAATAAACCCAATGACTACTGTTCCATAGGTAATGGGGACAACAAGCTGAGAACTAGTCGTTGAATTATATTTGTACTTACTGCTCATGTTTTTTAAGAATTCAATCCCTGTATAAAATTTTGCTTTTCTTTCATGAATAGCTGAATAGACAATGGGTAGGGAGCGGACATCCTCTCGTAATTCCCTAATATGTATTAATCCAGAAGGAGAAAGGGCATTGACTCCTTCTGCTAGATATCCTATGGAAGAATATCTAAACAATTTTGATTCCAATACTGGAAAAATTTCCATGAAGACTTCAAGTATTTTATACAATTCTTCTTCGTGATTCGATACTGACTCTACTATTTGAATCTTCTTTTGAATTGCATAGTCCGAAATCAATTGATCATCTCCTTTTTAGGCTATTGGCATAAACGATATTAAGAATATTCAAAATATTTTATACTTTATATAATAATATCTGACTTTTGCAGTTAAATCAAGTAAAAACAGCCGAA
>JAWJLM010000094.1 GCA_040191315.1 Bacillaceae bacterium S4-13-56
CGTCGATGATCGAGGGCGCTTGCGCTTTTCTTAAAAAGTAAGAAAGAAAATTTTGTCTAGCTTCAGCGAAACAGCTTCATCGAGTAATCTTCTTAGTTTTTGCCCCGAGTAATCGCACAAAGGAAAGCTACATAGAGCTACTTCGCAGAAACAAGCGATTTTCTTGTTTCGAAAGGTGCTTGCGTTTTTCTTATATTTGAGGGGCGGGGCGTATTTTATTTGTTTTTTCTTAGCATCCTTATCAGTTAACTGACTAGCTAATTCAACTGGATAAATAAATATGGAATAAGCTAGAAAATACTAAAAGGATGGTTAATTCCGTAAATTTTGTAACTAAATTTCAAGACATACAGAAGCAACGATACTAATGTGATGTAATACGAGCAATAATATACATTAATTTTTTAATAATGCTCTTAAATCCATAGCAATACGAGGAGGAATAAAAATGAGAATGAGAAACAAGCCGTGGGCAGATGAATTTTTGGCAGAAAATCAATCTATCATTGTTCTAAATCCCACTCAACATAAGGGAATTTGGAATGAGCAATTTAATAAATCTCAACCAGTCCATCTAGAAATAGGAACTGGAATGGGGGGCTTTATTTCGGGTATGGCATTACAACATCCAGATATTAATTTTGTTGGAATTGAAAAGGTGAAGAGTGTCATTGTTAATACGGTTAAAAAGGTTAAAGAGGAGGGATGCTCTAATATTAAGCTTTTAAACGAGGATGCCGTTGACGTAAGAGATTATTTTGCAGAAAGTGAAATAGACCAAATATATCTTAATTTCTCGGATCCATGGCCCAAAACAAGATATGCTAAGCGGAGATTGACGTACCAAAGCTTTTTAGAGCAATACCAAGTGATTTGTAAGCCGGGAGCTTATCTTGTTTTTAAAACTGACAACCAAGGGTTGATTGAATACTCTCTTTCAAGTTTTTCAAAATTTGGCCTTACAATACAAGATGTATCATTAAATTTACATCAACTTAACGATCCACTAAATGTCATGACTGAATATGAAGAACGTTTTGCTAAAAAAGGACTGCCTATATACCGTGCCACTGTTCAATTCCCAGAATAAATGTGATATGCTTTTATCAAAAAGGTGGGAGGAATTGACGTATGGAGACTTTGACAATAGGGCGTGCAAAATTGACCTGGTTACGTGGGGGAGTAAACTATCTGGATGGGGGTGCAATGTTTGGAGTTGTTCCAAAAGCACTTTGGGAAAAAAAATATCCAAATAATGATAGAAATCAGATAGAGCTCAGAACAGATCCTATTCTTTTGGAAATTGATGGGAAGAAATACATAATTGATTCAGGTATTGGTAATGGTAAGTTTACTGAAAAGCAAAAGCGGAATTTCGGAGTCTTGGAAGAATCTTTTGTTGAGGAAGATTTGAAAAAACTTGATCTCTCCATTCAGGATATCGATGCAATCCTTATGACTCACTTACATTTTGACCACGCTAGTGGACTAACAACAGAAAAGGAAGGGAAATGGGTGCCTGTCTTTAATGATACACCGATTTATGTTTCCCAAACTGAGTGGGATGAAATGAGAAATCCAAATATTCGTTCAGTAAATACCTATTGGAGGGAAAATTGGGAGCCTGTTAGTGATCTAGTCCAACCATTTTCGGGTACCTTTGAAGTCATGAAAGGTCTTGAAATGATTCAAACAGGTGGTCATAGTGATGGGCATTCTATCATTCATTTTCAGAATGGAGATGATGAGTTCATTCATATGGCAGATTTAATGCCCACTCATGCCCATCAAAATAAATTATGGGCATTGGCGTATGATGATTATCCAGTAACAACTGTCCATCAAAAAGAAAAATGGATGGACTATGGATACAGCCGAAAAGCTTGGTATACCTTTTATCATGACGCTTATTATAGGGCTATTCGATTTGATGAAAATGGAAATAAGATAGATGAAATTAAGCGAACAAGATCCGAATAAAAAGGGGTTCAGGGCATAACGGGTACAATGATTTAACAATCGATCGAATCAATGATTGCATATTATACGCGTCGGTACCTCTTTGCAATATAAAAGATGATTCCTCAAAAAAAGAGGGATCATCTTTTTACTTCTAAACATCATAAGCGTCAATGAGTTCACCAGTATATGCATCAGCCAAAAATTCAAATTTTAATTCTTTATCATTAACTTTATGAACAATACCTCCTTTATAGACGGTTAAGTCTTGGGAATTTTTTTTAAGGGATAATGGCTTGTGATATATCCAAGATCCTGTGATCCTGCGGTTTTCCCAAAATTGCTCTTTCATTTGATTTAGAACAGTAGTTGGAGATAAACGTCTATCTATAAAAGAGCTTCCAATTATGTATCCAACGAAGGCTCCAGCCCCAATGGCTACGAGTAGTTTTGTTCCCTTCATTTTCATCACCTCTTATAAAATAGTATATCTAAAATTTAGTATGAAGAAAACGTCCAGTTAAACAAAGTGGAAACATTTTTCATCTTTCGATAGAATATGGATATGGTTTTATTTTAATTACATAGTAGAGGGGCGTTATAAGATGAATCAAGAAACAGAGCAATTGTTTAAAACATTAACAGAATTACCAGGGGCTCCTGGGTTTGAACACGATGTTCGTCGTTTTATGAAAGAAGAGCTTGGTAAATATTCAGATGAAATCATCCAAGACCGTCTTGGTGGTGTTTTTGGAGTGAAAAAGGGACAAGGTCCGCGTGTAATGGTCGCTGGTCATATGGATGAAGTAGGATTTATGGTTACACAAATCACAAAAAATGGTATGATTCGTTTCCAAACACTTGGTGGCTGGTGGAATCAAGTGTTACTCGCACAACGAGTTCAAGTTATAACAGAAAATGGTCCTGTCATTGGGGTCATTGGATCTATTCCTCCACATAACTTGACGCCTGAACAACGCCAAAAGCCAATGGAAATGAGTAATATGTTAATTGATATTGGTGCTGATGATGAAGAAGATGCTAAAAAAATTGGAATTAAGCCAGGACAGCAAATTTTACCAATTTGTCCATTTACAAAAATGGCCAATGAAAAAAAGGTATTGGCAAAAGCTTGGGATAATCGGTATGGATGTGGACTTTCTATTGAATTATTGAAGGCTGTACAAAATGAAACTTTGCCAAATGAACTATATTCAGGTGCGACGGTGCAGGAAGAAGTAGGGTTAAGAGGAGCTCAAGTAGCAGCTAATATGATTAAACCTGATATTTTTTATGCATTGGATGCTTCTCCAGCAAATGATATGTCTGGAGATACCAAAGAGTTTGGTCAGCTTGGTAAGGGAGCACTGCTAAGAATTTATGATCGCTCTATGGTTACTCATCGTGGCATTAGAGAATTCATCTTAGATACAGCAGAATCTAATAAGATTCCTTATCAGTATTTCATTTCCCAAGGTGGAACAGATGCAGGACGTGTGCATATTTCCAACGAAGGTGTACCATCTGCAGTTATAGGTATTTGTTCTCGTTATATCCATACGGCAGCTTCTATTGTTCATGTTGATGATTATGCAGCTGCAAAAGAACTGTTGATTAAGCTAGTAAAAACTACGGATCAAAATGTAGTTGATCAAATACGTTCTCGTGCATAGGTCTTTTTATGAAAATTATTATTGGATCATTGAATCCAGCGAAAATAAATGCTGTTATATCGGTTTTCGCTTCAGATGAAGTAGAAAGATATGGGGCAAATTCGCATGTCTCCGCTCAACCTATGAATGATAGGGAAACACGTTTAGGAGCCATTCATCGAGCGAAGGAGTCTGCCCAAGCTTTTCCTCAATCTATAGGAATTGGACTTGAAGGTGGGATCACGGTAGATGAAGGGATTTGCTACCTTATTAACTGGGGAGCTTTGGTTGATGAACACGGTCATATTTTTGTAGCTTCTGGAGCAAGAATTCCTTTACCTGAAGAAGTCTCAAAACCTGTTTTAGAGGGTGAAGAACTAGGAATGGTTATGGATCGATATGCTAAAAAGAAAAATGTAAGAAAAAAGGAAGGTGCTATTGGCATTTTTACTAACGGAGTAGTTGACCGTAGTATGATGTTTCAGCATGTAGTCCAATTATTAAAAGGGCAATATGAATATGTAAATAAGTAACAAAAAAATCGCCTATTCCTAGGCGTTTTTTTTCGGATACAGCTATAACTTTAATCGGTTGGTTATATAAGTAAAACTAAGTGAACACTTTCACTCCATAGTAAAGGGGTATTAGAAAGCAATATACGCTTTCATGAATACCTTTTACGATAGCCAAGTTTTTCTAAAGAAAATTCAAAGTTTTAGAAGAAATATATTCAACTATTTTCCTATTCAAAGATATATGCCAAGGCATCTAATGCTTGGTCAACAGTTTCAACTGTGACACTCGCTTTGTTAGAAAGCTCTTTTAATGGGTGGACTAGAGATTCCGGACGAATAAGAATAAGTGGTTTTTGAAGTGCAATCGCTGTACTTGCATCCATTGCGGTATTCCATTGCTTATATTTCTCTCCAAATAAAGCAACAACCAAGTCTGCTTTTTTCATAAGTAGCTCTGTTCGCAGGTTGTTTAAACTAGATGCTGCATCATCTCGAAAGATGGCATTTGGTTGTTTTCCTAGAATATCTTCTCCAATATTGTCTGACCGCTCATGATTCTCCTGTGGCCCAACGAAAGTCAACGGCAATTCCCGTTCCCTTGCCCGGTTCTTGATTTCATTTCTCCAATCATCATGAATTTGACCCGCAAGATACACAACAAATTCCATAGTGATTCCTCCCTTAAATTCACTTTTTACTATTACCCTTTCCCCCTTTAGAGTAAACCAAATCGAACTACTGAGACAACTTGTAACAAAATCGAAACTTGTCATATTATGATTTCATAGTATCATTAAGAGGTACTAATAGACTACGAAAAGGTATTCAGGAGGTATTATTGTGCGGAATTGGAGAGTATGGTTAAGTGTAATAGTAAGTCTTGCCCTGTTTTTCATTTTGATTTCACAGTTTTTAATTGATGAAGATAAATTATTGAGTAATGCAGAGGAAGCTGCAAAGGAGGCTTTTTTGCAAGAGCCTGAGACTGCTAATCAGGATTTAGAAGAAATCTCCTTGTATTTACCTGAAATCATGCAAATCGAGCAGGAAACACCTAATAATTTGATAGTAAAACAAGTGGACCAGCTTTTCCTTTTGTTTTTTAACCCATTAGAAGATGAGAGTAGTACATTATATTACGATAGTGCTAAGGAAAAAAATCCAGATCCACTTCTATTAAAAAAGTTTGAGGATGGAGATCGTGTAGGTTACCTATTAATTCTTAAGATTGGGGACAGCGATTTGTATGAAGTTCAAACAGGCATTGGGGGAAAGAAGATGACCTCACAAACAGAATCAAAGAATTTAGTTGAGACATCAAGAGCAATGATGGAAATTATAAGATCAATTAAATACAAATAGAGTGGGAAGCAGGGGAAGAATTTCTCCTGCTTTTCTCAACAGATAAGAAAGTATAAAATTTGGCTAGCTCCAGCGCCCTATCGACTAGAGTCGGTTCCCTCCTCTCCATCGATAAGTCAACATCGATGAAGGAGGTTCGGTTAAAAACGTGACATCCGATTACTCGTCCCACCGAAAACATTTGTCGCAACACCGAACTGACTCGCAGGATGCGAGCCCTCGTGAACCGTGTTTCCTTTGGGCCTACACGATGTAGGTCACGTCGGCGTTGTCACACGATGTGACGGCTTTAGCCGACGATCCTTAATATCGATGAGATCCACCGCCTTACGTCGATGATCAAGGGCGCTTGCACTTTTCTCATTGAGCAAGGAATGAATCTTCGGTATGATAGGAAAGATAGA
>JAWJLM010000095.1 GCA_040191315.1 Bacillaceae bacterium S4-13-56
CATTGAGCAAGGAATGAATCTTCGGTATGATAGGAAAGATAGAATTGAGAAATATTAGAGATTGGGGGAAATTTTGTGAGAGAATTTTTAAAGAAAAAAGGGGTTTCTTTATCACCTAGGGAATATTTTATAACGGCATTAAGTTATATGGCGCTTGGATTGTTTTCATCTTTAATTATAGGATTAATAATTGAAACAGCCGGAACGCAGTTAAATCTCCCTGCTCTGCAGGAAATGGGGGCATTTGCAAAAGACGTGAAAGTGTGGGGAGGAGCCATAGGTGTGGCAATTGCTTACGGATTGCAAGCTCCACCACTAGTTGCCTTTTCTGCTTTGTTTGCTGGTGCTTTTGGAGCAGTACTTGGCGGTCCGGCAGGAAGTTATATTGCTGCAGTATTGGCTGTTGAAATTGGTAAACTTGTAAGTAAAAGTACAAAAATTGATATCATACTTACACCACTTGTAACTATTTCTGTTGGTTATTTTGTAGGATCGACGATTGGACCAGGGATTAATCGATTTATGGTTTGGTTTGGAGATATTATTAAGTGGGCCACAAATCAACAACCGCTCATTATGGGTATTGTTGTTGCGGTTCTCATGGGTCTAGCTTTAACTGCTCCGATTTCAAGTGCAGCTATAGCTATTATGTTGCAGTTAGATGGATTAGCAGCTGGAGCCGCTGTTATTGGATGTTCCGCTCAAATGATTGGATTTGCTGTATCTAGTTATCGTGAAAATGGGTTTGGGGGTTTTCTTGCTCAAGGAATTGGTACGTCTATGCTGCAAGTAGCTAATATATTGAAAAATCCAATAATATTGATTCCTCCTACAGTTGCTGGGGCAATTCTTGGTCCGATTGGAATTATGATGTTTCAAATGGAAACAAATGCTGCAGGTGCCGGAATGGGCACGAGTGGCTTGGTTGGACAAATTATGACCTTTCAGGTGATGGGTTTTAGTTGGGGTGTATTTTGGACAGTCCTTAGTCTTCATATTATTGCACCAGCTGTTATTAGCTTACTGCTCTCAGAATGGTTAAGAAAAATAGGGTGGATCAAGCTTGGAGATATGAAAATTAACCAATAGCTGTGCTAAACTAGTTATGGGTTATACCCCTTGAAGGGAGTGAAAGACTTAAATGAGAATGACTAGTATAAAAATGAAGAAGCTTCTTGAAGAACGCTTTTCTCAATATTCATGGGAAATCACTTATGACAAAGATAAAGATTCGGTTCGTATCGAAAAGAAAGATAGTAATCAAGGGATTGAAATAGAGCTTCCGCCTTTTATATCGAAGTGGGAGGAAAAAGGAGATTCAGCTTTTACGGAATTGGAAGATTTTGTGCGGGAAGCTTTGACGGTTATGAATGAAGAACAAATGCTTCAAGGTAGAGAAAAAGATATTTATCCTGTTATTCGCTCAGCCTCTTTCCCAAAGGAAACGAAATCTGGCCAGCGATTGATTTTTGATGAGCATACAGCCGAAACTAGGATTTACTATGCTCTAGATCTTGGGAAGAGCTATCGATTAATTGATGAAGCCTGGCTTCAATCAGAAAATTGGCCGAAGAATCAGCTTCGGGAGGTGGCTACCTTTAATGTTCGCTCTCTCCCTGTCTCTTGGAAGTCGGAAACAGTTGCGGGGAATACATTTTATTTTCATTCCAAGAATGATGGATACGATGCTAGTCGTATTTTAAACATTAGTGAGTTAGAAAAATTGAAAGCGGAAATAAAAGGTGAATTTGCTTTTGCTATACCACATCAGGACGTTTTAATAGCAGCTGATATTCAAAACGAAACAGGCTATGATATCCTTGCGCAAATAACCATGAAGTTTTTTGCTGAAGGACGTGTTCCTGTAACAGCTCTACCTTTCTTGTATGAGGATCAGAAACTAGAACCAATCTTTATTCTTGCACAAAATAAAAAGAAATAAATCAAGAAAAAGACTCGCCATTAGGTGAGTCTTTTGTCTAAGAGGAAAATATCTATCACTAGAAGCATGAAAAGGTCCTTTTTTATAATGATTTTTGTTAAAATAAAGTGAAACTACAATCAGTGGCCGTCCCACACCTACTCTTTTCGTTTCAAATAGACTTGAGTGGGGTATTACTGACCGTTAATGCGTGATAAAGAGACATATGCATCGACGGGTGTATTTGTCTAGCAATGTTACATAAAAGAGAGGGCTTTACATGAAATGGAATGATATTAAACAATGGGTACAGAAATGGAAGCATCAAGAGGAAGAAGTAGAGGAGAAAATTTTCTATTCCTCTTCCAACATTACTCCGAAAGAACAAGACATTCAGACGAAAATTGTTTATCAATATCCTAGAAGATCTGATTTTTTTCAATCAGTAGAAAGAGTACAGGAAACAAATCTAAAGCCTTCTTTTTCAAAAAAAACCAATTCACAATCTCAAAAGGTAACCAGATTTATACGTTCGGATGTTCCTTCCCCAGTATATGGGTTCAAAAAAGAAGGAGATAAGGAAATAAGAAGTGTATCACTAGAAAGAAAAGTTGAGCAGAAACCAGCCTTCGAAAGACGCAAGGAGGGTAACTCCTCTGGACCATTCATAGATAAAGTTTCTATTGAAAAGGAAGAAGATACAAAAGTCATCCAGGAAGTGGATAATAAAAATAAAGAGGAAAAAGTGCAGGCAAGTAGCATAGAAAAAGAAGAAAACCCCCATATGGAAAGGAATGTTGTGGAATCGGAACCTCCTAAACGAAGGATTCCATTCAACGTCCTAATGACACCTGGTGACAAACGTATAAGAGTTCAAAGAGAAAAAGAAATGGAAGTCGGTACTTCCAAGGTAGAGAATAAAACTCTGGCTCCTTTGGTTCCTTTTGATTTTCTTTCCTCTCCATCAAAAGAAACTACTAATGATGGGGAATGGATAAAGGAGCAAGAGGAATTGCTTACTCAAACTCTACATCATTTTCATATTAAGGCAAAAGTAGTTGGTGTCATGAGGGGGCCTGCTGTTACAAGATTTGAGGTTCAACCAGCTCCTGGTGTAAAAGTAAGCAAGATTACGAATTTGAGTGATGATATTAAACTAAATTTATCTGCAAAGGATATTAGGATTGAGGCTCCAATACCTGGGAAAAATACGATTGGAATTGAGGTTCCAAATCTGAAGCCCGTAGCAGTAGTGTTAAAAGAAATTTTAGATTCAAAAGTTTTTCAAGAAAGTATGTCACCTTTAATGGTCGGTCTGGGATTAGATATTGGGGGGCAACCCATCCTGACTGATTTGAAAAAAATGCCCCATGGTTTAATTGCAGGAGCAACAGGGTCAGGGAAGAGTGTATGTATTAATACTATTCTAATTAGCTTATTATACAAAGCTTCGCCTAAAGAGGTGAAACTATTGCTCATAGATCCGAAGATGGTGGAGCTAGCTCCATATAGGAACCTTCCCCATTTAGTAACTCCTGTTATTACAGATTCAAAGGCTGCAACCAATGCACTTAAATGGGCAGTGGAAGAGATGGAACAAAGATATGAACAGTTTGTTAAAGCGGGAGTTCGAGATATCGATCGGTACAATAGTAAAGCAAATGGGGATAAAATGCCCTATATAGTAATCATCATTGATGAATTGGCAGACTTAATGATGGTTTCACCGCAAGATGTTGAAGACTCCATATGTAGAATTGCCCAAAAAGCAAGAGCCTGTGGAATTCATTTGTTAATTGCAACGCAAAGACCTTCAGTAGACGTTATTACTGGATTAATTAAAGCAAACATTCCGACTCGTATTGCTTTTAGTGTATCCTCACAGGTTGATTCTCGAACCATCTTAGACGCGTCGGGTGCTGAGAGATTATTAGGAAAAGGGGATATGCTTTTTCTGGAGAATGGGACAGGAAAACCAAAACGACTTCAAGGAGCTTTTGTCAGTGACGATGAAATTGATAACATTACAGATTTTATTAGACAGGAGTTCCCAACGGAGTATTGGTTTGAGCAGGAAGAACTAGTTAAAAAAATGGACAATGAAGAGGCAGTAGATGAGCTCTTCGTAGAAGCTGCTGAATTTGTTATTGATCAAAGCAGCGCAAGTGCATCTCTTCTTCAAAGGCGGTTTAGAATTGGATATAATCGTGCAGCACGATTGCTGGATCAACTAGAGGAAAATGGTATAGTTTCCGAGGCGAATGGAAGCAAGCCAAGAGAAGTTCTAGTCTCTAGTTATCTGACAGAATCCTAATTAGACAAAAAGATTTAGGGTATAATAATAAATAAAAGCTTGTCTTTTTCAATACCTATTGATTATCATAGTAAAGGTAATAGAATAAATAATGTCGGAAACTTTGGATAGACGGTAAGGAGTCCTTTTATGAAAGAGTTTGAATTAAAAATGAAAGGTGAAATCAGTCGACTGACAAATAAAACGTTTAAGTTTGATGAGAGAGTAAAAGAAGGCTGGTTTTCTGCTGTATATTTTTTAAAAACAAAAGAAATTGTGCAACGAGAACATCCTGATAATATTGTAACCATGCAATTCTTTCAGAAACAACATACCGTATTATGCGGAACTGATGAAGCGATTGCTCTCATTCATACGTTTGCAGAACAGCCTGAAAGCCTAGAGGTTTATTCTCTTAAGGATGGAGACAAGATTGAGCCTTATGAGTCTGTTTTGACGATCACTGGCCCTTATCAAAATTTTGGCTTTCTTGAAGGTCTTATCGATGGGATATTAGCCAGAAGAACATCCGTGGCTACCAATGTTTATCAGGTAGTAAAGGCTGCAAGAGTTTCTGGAAAGCAAAAACCAATCATTTTTATGGGTGATAGAGACGATCATTTTACACAACAATCTGGTGATGGCTATGCAGCTTTCATCGGGGGGTCTACCGCTCAAGCAACACATGCCATGAATGAGTGGTGGGGGAAGCAAGGAATGGGAACAATGCCGCATGCATTGATCCAATTATTTAAAGGGGATATTGTTGAAGCGACAAAGGCCTACAATAAATGTTACCCTGATGATGATCTTATGGCTTTGGTTGATTATAACAACGACGTAATTACTGATTCTCTTAAGGTAGCCAGAGAATTTGGTGAAAAGTTAGTGGCTGTACGTCTTGACACTTCAAGAACAATGGTAGATAAATATTTCTTTAGAAACCAACATTTAATGGGAAAATTTGATCCTCGAGGTGTAAATCCAGAACTTATCTTCGCTTTAAGAAATGCTTTAGATGAGGAAGGGTTTCAACATGTAAAGATCGTGGCAAGTGGTGGGTTTACAGAAGATAGAATTCGAGAATTTGAAAAACGTGGAGTTCCTGTTGACATGTATGGAGTGGGAAGTAACTTATTAAAAATAAATGTTGGGTTTACAGGGGATAATGTTCTTTTAAATGGAGAACCTGAAGCTAAAAAAGGTAGAAAATACAACCCGAATCCAAGATTGGAAAAGGTAGAATATAGAGAGAAGAATTGATGCAATTGATTCTTCTTTCTTTAGCGATTCACCTTTTATAATCTTTTTGCTATAATAGTTCGATAAGTACATAAGATTTTAGAGGGGCACATTCCTCACTGAAATCATATACTATGCATACAAGATGACTCATGATTGTGGAGGTTCTTTTTTTATGACCATTTACCACTTTGTTGGAATTAAAGGTACAGGAATGAGTGCTTTGGCTCAAATTCTCCATGATAGTGGGGAACAGGTTCAAGGGTCTGATGTTGAAAAGCGTTTTTTCACACAAACTGCTTTGGAACAAAAAAATATACCCATTTTACCTTTTACTGAAGAAAATATTCGTGAAGGATTAACTGTAATTGCTGGCAATGCTTTTGGAGATAACCATGAAGAAATTGTAAGAGCTAAGGAGTTAGGGTTACCTTTTTATCGCTACCATGATTTTCTGGGCGAATGGTTAACGAAATTCACAAGTATTGCTGTAACGGGGGCACACGGAAAAACAACAACAACCGGATTGCTGTCCCATGTGCTAAGTCAATCGTATCCGACTAGTTATTTAATTGGAGATGGAACTGGAAAGGGAAATGTAAAGAGCAAATATTTTGTTTTTGAAGCATGTGAGTATCGAAGACATTTCCTTGCCTACAAACCTGATTATGCGATTATGACAAACATTGATTTCGATCATCCTGATTATTTCAATAGTATGGAAGATGTGTTTAATGCTTTCCAGGAGATGGCAAAGCAAGTAAAGAAAGGGATAATAGCTTGTGGAGATGATGAACAGCTTCAGCATATTCAAGCCATGGTACCAGTTGTTTATTATGGTTTTTCGGAAAACAGTGATTTTCAAGCTCAAAATGTGATAGAGACAGAAGAAGGAACCACTTTTGATGTATTTGTTAGAAGCGATTATTATCAAACGTTCACTATTCCTACCTATGGGAATCACAATGTGCTTAATGCCTTAGCCGTTATCGCTCTATGCCAATATGAAGGTATGGATGCTGAGGATATAAAGAAAATAAAGACTTTTCGTGGGGTGAAAAGAAGATTTTCTGAAAAAAAACACAATGATCAAATCCTTGTTGATGATTATGCCCATCATCCTAAGGAAATCGAAGCTACGATAGATAGTGCTAGAAAAAAGTATCCAGGTCGTGAAATAATAGCAATTTTTCAACCCCATACATTTTCACGAACACGAACTTTCTTAAATGAATTTGCAGAATCCTTAAAGCTTGCAGACCATGTCTATTTATGTGATATATTTGGTTCTGCTCGTGAGAATTCGGGTGAGTTAACGATAAAAGACCTAGCAGACTTAATACCTAATTCACAAGTTCTTAATTTAGATCATACAGAAGTCTTATCAAATCATAGTTCTTCCATTTTGTTATTTATGGGAGCAGGCGATATTCAAAAGTTTCAAGAAAAATATGAGTCGCTGTCTAATTGAACTCCCCCACCTAAAATTCTATCGAATTTTTGAGGAAGGGAATTCTATAAAAAACAGACCATACTCGTTCAACTAAGCAATGGATTTTCGGCTCTCTATCTTTGTAGGATTTCCTTTCCTCCTCTCAAACTCTCAGAAGAGTTCTTGAGAGGAGAGTTCACCCGTTTGGTGAAGCCTTACGCAAGAAGAGAACTCTAAATTACAGAGAAGCTTGTTAGTATCCTAAAACCCCACTGCTTTAGCTGTGAGAGTTGTCAGCAAACCAAAAACTTGGAATGTCTTTTAGGATTTGATACACCGCATTCCACTTGTTGGAAACCGCATATTAATTTTAGAAAAAATCTTCTCGCACAAGACCGATAATAGAGTCCAGTTTTGGGCTCCTTTTTTTCTAAGAGAGAAGAATGTTAAGATTTCAAATAAAAGCAGGATATTCGCGATTAAATAAAGAATTATTAAATTAGTTTATGCGACATTTTTTTGGGGTATCAATAAACTATAGAGTACATACTAAAGGAGCTGTAAAAAATGATCGACTTACTTTATATAGCAGCACTGATTGTTGCCATCGCTTTTGCTATTCTGGTCTTTTTTATTGGAAGAACGTTAAAGTCTGCTCAGAAAACCCTTAGTCAGGTGGCAAACACACTCGATGGTTTAGAAAAACAGTTAGAGGGTATATCAATAGAGACGACGTCTTTATTAAATAAAACAAATCTATTGGCTGAGGATATTCAAGAAAAAAGCCAAAAGCTAAATAGTGTGGTGGATGGTGTACAAGGAGTTGGAACAACCATTCAACAATTTAATCAGTCCCTACGGTCCATATCTGGGGACATCCATGATGCTGCGAATCAAAATAAGGAAAATGTTGTACAAGCTATGCAGTGGGGAAATGTAGCACTAGATTTGTGGAAGAAATTCAAAAGAACGAATAAAAGGATGGAGGATTACGATGGTAGATCAGAACAAATCAAATGATCGTGAGAATAATTCTTATGGGAAGGAATTCTTTTTAGGCTCAGTAATTGGAGGTTTAGTTGGTGCTACTCTTGCCTTGTTATTTGCTCCTAAGTCAGGCAGAGAGCTTCGAGGAGATATTAACGAGCAGGTTAAGGATCGCACGGTAGATATGAAAAATCAAGCGTATGAGAAAGGGGAAGAGTTAAAAGAGGTAAGTAAGGATCAATATATTAGCCTCACTCAAACGATTTCAGAGAAAGGTCAACAAATTGGTGATCGAGTAAAGGAATCAAAACAAACGATTCAAGACAAGTTAAAAAGAAACAAAGAAGTGATAGAAACAGCATCGGAGGAAATTGCAGATACCGTGGAAGATGCGGCAGAAAATTTGAAGCATTAAAGAAGAGGGCATTCCGATCTAATGGAATGCCCTTCATTTATACTATCATAGGTTATTCTGCATGAACGGGTAGTCATACCCCACCTCAAGTCTTAAGTGAGACGAAACGAGCTGTTAGGGGATAAACCGCCATGAAAAAACATAATTTTCCATCTTGTTGATGAAACTTGCTTCATGGTTGGCTGCCCGTAAATGTCCGATTGATTCAAGGGCCTTTAGGTCATACCCTTGGTGCTAACAATCTGCGGGCGACCCGACTGATTGAAGTTTTACATTATATCTTTGGTCGGTTGATAGCATATGGAAAATATTTAGATTTGTCAATTAGGGTTTGAACTCTAGAGTAAAAGGGATCTAAGAAAGCAAAATACGCTTTCAAGAATCCCTTTGTGAATGCTAAACTAAAATAGACCATTATTGCTA
>JAWJLM010000096.1 GCA_040191315.1 Bacillaceae bacterium S4-13-56
TTGGCTAGAACTGTTCAATTGCAATAATATAAAACTCTGCTTTTCATTTACAGTAAAAAGACCTCAAGCTAATAACGCTCAAGGTCTTTTTCATTGATTTCACTGGGGTTTCCTTGTGAGAACCGTCCCTACCAACACGCCCACCTACCAACACGCACCTATCAATCCACTAAGTAAACACTTGCTTGATAGGGTTGTAGCTTGTTGTGTTTATTCTCGTCATAGTTGCTAATCAGGAGTGTAGCATTCTGAATTTTTTCGAGGATGCGCTCACTTTCATCTTGCAACAGGATTTCTTCATTTGAGAAGTTGCACAGGACATATAATGTTTGATTCTCCGTCTTCCTTCTGTATGCAAAAACTTTTGGATCATCTCTAAGCAATAACTCAAATTTTCCATCCGTGATAATATCCATCTCTTTACGTAATTGAATTAATCTTTGGTAGTAATAATAGAGAGAATTTGGATCTTCAAATGCGTTCTTTGCATTGATTTCAGTATAATTTGGATTCACTTTTATCCATGGCTCATTAGATGTGAAGCCTGCATTCTTTGAATCATCCCATTGTATAGGAGTTCGAGCATTGTCTCTTCCCTTGGTATAAATAGCATTCATAATCCGCTCATGGCTCCAGCCAAGGGATTTTTTCTCCTTATACATATTTAACAATTCAATATCTCTATAGTCTTCTAAACGTTCAAAGTGAACATTCGTCATTCCTAATTCTTCACCTTGATAAATATAAACGGTTCCTTGCATCATATGCAAACAGGTTGCTAGCATTTTAGCAGAGGTCACACGCCATTCTTTATCATTTCCAAAGCGAGATACAACTCTTGGTTGGTCATGATTATTCCAATAAAGACTATTCCATCCAACCCCATCAAGTGATGTTTGCCACTTTTCAAAATTCTCCTTTAACTCCACTAAATCAAGCGGCTTTAAATCCCATTTATCGTTGTTCTTTTGATCTAAATTCATATGTTCAAAGGTGAAAATCATATCCAATTCATAATTTTCTGGATTGGTATAAATTTTAGCATCGTCCGTACTTGCCCCTGGCATCTCTCCAACAGTCATGATGTCATATTTAGCTAAAACCTCTTGATTCATTTCTTTTAGAAACTCATGAATTCTTGGGCCATTAACAAAAAACGGACCACTATCTCCATACAATTGGTTGTCATTTATAATACCATTGGGGAACGATTGGTTCTTAGATATAAAATTAATGACATCCATTCGAAAACCATCAATTCCTTTATCAAGCCAGAACTTCATCATGTCATAAATGTCATTTCTTACTTTAGGGTTTTCCCAGTTTAAATCCGGTTGTTTTTTTGCAAAAAGATGAAGATAGTATTGTCCTGTCCTTTCATCCTTTTCCCACGCCGAACCACTAAAAATTGAGCCCCAGTTATTTGGGGGTTCCCCATTTGTCCTTCCATCACGCCAAATATAATAATCTCTATATGGATTATCTTTGCTACTTGATGATTCAACAAACCATGGGTGCTCATCTGATGTGTGATTCACAACTAAATCCATTACTAATTTCATACCACGTTTATGGACCTCTTCTAATAAACTCTGCATATCCTGCATTGTACCGTACTTATGAAAAATCTCACGATAGTTTCTTATATCGTAGCCATTATCCTCCTGAGGAGAATCATAAACCGGTGATAACCAAAGAACATCCACACCCAAGTTTTTTAAATAATCCAGTCGTTCTATTATTCCAGGGATATCTCCAATTCCATCCCCATCTGAATCATTGAAGCTTTTTGGATAGATTTGATAAACAATACTCTTTTTCCACCAATTCTTTGCTGGTTTCGTCATTTAGAACCCTCCTGTTCAAGATCAAACCCTACTAGTCTCACATCATTCACTAAAGAATTGGATTTATAATTCCCTACTTGCTCAACTTTTACGTCGCCTTTATCAGAAGCCGAGAAGGTTAGTAAGCTAAAATCGTCCGATTTGTATCCATAGGACAATCCATCATCTTCATATAGAGTTCCCTGCATCTTAAATTCTTTTGAATGGTAAACGTATAATTCAATATCCTGTTTTTCCTTTGTATTTTGGATTGATGTTCCTAGTGGTAAAATCGTTCCTTCTCTCACAAAAATAGGGAGCGTATCTAAATCTGCTTCCATTAAATAATACTTTCCCCCTACAAAGCGTTCCTCTGTCCAAAAGTTATACCAGACCCCTTCAGGAAGATAGACCGATCGATGATTTTGTCCAAGGCGTAATATTGGCGCAATTAAAACGTCTTTCCCTACTAAGAACTGATCACTGCAATCAAAGGTTTTTGTATCCCTTGGATATTCCATGGCTAATGGACGAACAATAGGAAGACCTGCTTTTTCTGCTTCATAAAAAAGAGTATAAAAGTACGGTAAAAATTTATACCTTAGCTCAATATACTTTTTTACAGAATTCATGGTATCCTCACCAAACGCCCAAGGTTCTTGGCGTATTGAATCTTGAACACTATGATTTCGGAAATATGGTAGGAAAGCTCCCACTTGAGTCCATCGAATCAATAATTCTGGAGTAGTGTCGGAAGCAAATCCTCCTACATCAGCTCCAGTAAAAGCTACTCCTGACATACCAAGATTCAAAATCATAGGGATTGACATTTCTAAATGCTCCCAATGACTGCGATTATCCCCAGTCCAAACAGCGGAATATCTCTGCACACCTGCATAACCAGCTCTGGTTAATGAAAAAGGTCGAGTATTTTTTAACAATCTTTGAAGTCCTTCAAAAGTAGATTTGCTCATGTATAGACCGTACAAATTATGTCCTTCTTCATGGGAAATCAAATGACCGTCAAGATTGTGATGAACATCCAAATCCATAGTTTTCGATTCATTGAATACAGAGGGCTCATTCATATCATTCCATATTCCTCTTATCCCCATTTTGGTGTAAAACTTATGAAGATCTCCCCACCAACGTTGAACCTTCTTTTGGAAGAAATCTGGAAAGGCACTTTGACCTGGCCACACCTCTCCATGGTAGATTGTACCGTCCAAATACTTGCTGAAATAATCATTCTTTACCCCCTCTTGATACACAGGGTAATGAATATCTTTCTTAACCCCCGGATCTACAATAGGGACAACATCAACATTTAGTTTCTGTATATCATCCAGCATTTCTTCAAAGTTAGGAAAATGATCCAGATCATGTGTAAAAACGCGATATCCATCCATATAATGGATATCTAGAAAAATGCAGTCTAAAGGAATCTCATATTTTTTAAACAAATCTACAATCTTGCGTACCTCAGATTCAGATTTATAGCTGTACCTTGATTGATGATAACCTAAAGACCATTTCGGCGGTAAAGGAGTTCTTCCAGTTAAATGTGTATAAATTCCAACGGTTTCCTTAATGTCTTCACCTAAAAGGAAATAAGAATTGATAGCCCCTCTATCCGCACTAATAGCGACCTGATCGTTATAAGTTTGCATATCAAATTCCGTTCGGAAAGAATTATCAAAAAACAATCCTAACGTCTTATCTGAATTATGGAATAGAGCAAAAGGAATCGATTGATAGAGTTCCACCGTATCCTTGTTATGTGGTGAAAATACATCCGTGTTCCAATTGCTAATCTTGGATCCATTTTTATTAAGGAAACCCGTTTTTTCTCCTAGACCATATACTGGTGTATCCTGCCTATTTTTAATAGATAAGGTTACCTTTTTGCTAGAAGTGTAAGAAACAAATGAGTCCTGTGTTTCCATAAATACTTTTCCATCTCGTAGGATCTTAATAGATATTGGATCTTTTTGTAGAATGATTCTCGTTAATCCCAGTATCAGTTCCAGCTCCCGATGGTTATCCTTCATCACACAACTAATAGGTTCGCCATCTCCTATTGCGGCTATAGAAGGATTTAGATTTACTTTACCAAACGGATTTACAATCAACCGAACGGTCTTTTCATCTACAAAATACAAAGCAAAAGTTCCTTTAGATAAAGTTCCTTCGAGTATTTCCCCATCCCATTCATAGCTTTGAATATGATTGATTGAAAGATTCTTCTGTCCTTCTTCTCCGTCATGAGGTAAAATAGCATAACTTGTGTTTTCTAACATTTTTTCACCAACCCTAGCTGCATGTTATTGTATAACTCTTATTGGCCGTTCACTGTTCACTACTTCAAATTCTAATCCTTGAAGAGTGGTTTCTACCTCAATGATGATTTCGTTAGTTTGCTTTGTGACAGAAAGTTTTACTTCGTGACCAAGATGATCAAACAAATTCGTAGTGAAATCATCCTTACAATAAATTTTGCACAAAGGTTTGTGATAAGTAGTGATATTATTCCCGACT
The DNA here is from genome assembly GCA_040191315.1 of Bacillaceae bacterium S4-13-56. Lineage (NCBI taxonomy): Bacteria > Bacillati > Bacillota > Bacilli > Caryophanales > Bacillaceae > Bacillaceae bacterium S4-13-56. Next base: position 4,365 of record JAWJLM010000096.1, read on the forward strand.
GATGATCCAAGCTTGTTACTATCATTTACATTTAGTAAAAGAGCAGTATTTGATTTTACGAATACTGGTAATTCATTAACCTCAGCATCAACTTTGAATAAGGCAGGACCTATGACTTCCTGATTTGACCAAAGGTTAGTCCAGACTCCTTCTGGTAAATACACCATTCTTGATGTGGAGCCTTCCTCGATAATGGGAGACACTAGGAAGGAGTCGCCAAAGAGATACTGATCAAAAATTGATAAAACTTGCTCATCCTCCGGGTAATCTAACATCATAGCACGCATCATTGGAATTCCTGTTTTACAAGATTTTTCTGCCTCTTGGTAGAGATAAGGCATAAGATTCATTCGAACATTCGCATAAAAACGATAGACCTCAATAACCTCGTTAACACACGTTCGATTGGCGATATTCCATGGAGTTCGGTCTTGATTAAATTCAGCCTTGCTTTCCGCATGATATTGCATGATTGGACAAAAAGCCGCCATGGCTGAGGATCTCATAAACAATTCCGCAGTCGGAATATCTCCATTAAATCCTGCTAAATCCCAGCCCCAAAAAGTTATTCCTGCTAAACCGGAGTTTAGACCAGCAATCAATGATCTCTTGAAGGCACCAAAGGTAGACCTTTCATCACCTGCCCAATGTGCAGGAAAGTTTTGAGCACCCGTATAGCCTGCTCGACTAAAGGTAATACCTCCGTTTTGTTGTGCAAACTGATAGTAGGCTTCAATGTAATCGTTTGGATATTTGTTTCTCATTTCATTACCTTTACGGCCATCCGCAAAAGTAACATTTCTTCCAAATACAAACTCTCCACCATCTGTTTTGAATCCATCCACACCCATGTCGATTAAATACTGTCTCTTCTTAAACCACCAATCCGCTCCCTCTTTATGACTAAAGTCCATCAACAAGCTGTTCGTAAACCAATTTTCTGGAATACGATAAGGTGAACCATCTTGATTTTTCACAACATAGCCTTTTTCAATCATGTAGGCTTCATCTTGATCCTTTAGTAAATGCTTTTGTTTATTTAAATACTTTTGAATAGGAATTTGCCAAAGGAGCAGCTTCAAATTCTTATTATGAAGATACTCTACCATTCCTTTAGGATCAGGCCATCTCCCCCATTCAGGAAAATACATCTCGTCATACTGATGAATAGCACCAGGTTCTTTCAATTCATACTCTGCATCGTTAAACATATAGTAAGTTGCTTCATCACTCCACTGTTCCAAAACAATAACAGTAGCTGGAATTGCATGGATAAAAGTAGCTTCGACTTCTTTATTTACGGTAGATTGACGATCCCAATTATTGCTAGACATCCATGGTCCTAATGCCCAAGCTGGGACCATCTTTGGTTTTCCTGTTTTTTGCACATACGATTTCAATTGATTCTTATAGTCTCCCAAAAAGAAATGGAGATTTGTATCTCTCACATTAGAAATATTTTCAATAGAAACACTACATTTATCACTTAATTCAGAGGCAATATCAAACTTAGTATAGGCATCTGTATCAATATAACAGCCATATCCAGAATTCGTCATATAGAAAGGAACTGGCATATATGTTCTTGTTCCTTGATCACGATATTGATTATATACATAACAATCGACTACATTTCCCCGTTGGTTCAAGGCATTATATCGTTCACCAAATCCAAAGAACTGTTCATGCTTTGGACTATACCAATGGAACGTCCATTCTTTTACCTGATTTTGTACATCTAGTGTGTACTCTATCGGTGGGACTAATGGATGAGTGGAAAGAATCTCTTGTTCCCCGCGAAATAGTCTAATTTGAACATGATCCGAATTGATTTTTAGTGAATATGGGCCACAATCCAAACGAGCTGTGTTTACAGGCTGTAATTCAACTACCTGACCGGTAGGTAAAGACTTTACTGTTAGATTTAGTGCACCCTCTGTCAAAGAAAAAACGATTCCGTATTTATCATTCTCATCACCAAAACTGCACAAAACTTGATTATCGGTAACTTCACAAATATTCAACCTTGACACTGAATTCTTTTTTAAAGTGGAGACCTTATATTCTTTTGAAGTAATTTTTTTACCATTTATCAATTTTGCTACAAAGTGATAATGATATTGCCCATGATTTGGTAATGGATCTATATTCGTCTTATATAATTTTATTTCTTTCTCTTTACTGTTCGTTAATGTTGCCGTTTGATTCCATTTACTATGCTCATCTCTAATATGAACTTTAACGGATTCAATGGTTTCATCGGTTTGTATTTGACATGACAACTTTAAGGTTTCATCTTGAGCAGGAAAATGTGGTCTTCTTTCTGTTAATTTAGGAATATAGACATTCTCATTTCCTAAGGGTTCATGAATAATTCGATCCTCATTTTTTGAGCCATTAGAAGAAAAATGGTTGTATATTTCTAGTAAGACTTGTGTTAGTTCATCTCCGTTATCACTACCAATTAAGTCTGCATATAATTGTGCTTTTTCATAATCTGATTTTTCTAAGTAGTAAAGAGCAACTAACGCTGTAGCAGTTGACGACGCTTCTTGAGATCCGACATAAGGCAAAAATCCATCAGATCGTTTTAACTGAATAGTAATTTGTTGAACCGCCTCAACAATAATTAAATCCTCTGGAGAAAATAATCCATAGGGAAAAACAGCTAGAAGCTGATCCACTGATATCGTACGGTCCATCTTTCCAGATAACACAGCACCTCCTGAGAGCATATGGTCAAAGATGAAATCTCTCATCTCGGTCATTGTCTTCTGTACGAAAGTTTTGTTTCTACTCATTTTCGTTTCTAGAAGGGCAGCGTAACCCATAGATAGGTTAGATAGGTATGTATCTTTTTGTTCAGTTTCCCAGATAGAACGGTGAGGTGTATTCCATTCTTTCTTTATATAATTTAGGTATGGGGTGTCATCTATTTTAAGCAATTGATCACTATGAACTTGATATGAAAATTGTCTTTGTAGAAGCCATAACCATGTGGAAATATTATGGAAGGAATCCACATCTATATCTGGCTGTTCAGCCAAAATCATTTCTTCTGCTTTCCTAAGCTCTTGCTTTTCTTGGAATAAGTAAATTTTTAGTAGCTGGGTATATCGATCAAACAGCTCCATTAGAATCCCCTTTCTAGTAGAGAAAGGATATATGCATAGTTGATCCTACGCATATATCCATATCAAAATTAATTCATTATGCTGTTAAACTCTTCCTCAAGTGTTTCTAATACTTCTTTTGGAGTCTTTTCGCCATATAAGGCCTTTTGGAATTCCTCATTGGTTTTGTCACTTAATCTGCTCCAATTTTCTACAACTGGTGGTAATACTAATGTGTTCAAAGCCTCAAAGACTGCTTCTCTATTTTCTGGAGGAGTTTGTTCTAAATATGGAGCTAAAATGGCATCATCTGTGATTGCAGGTAACTCCCACGATGCTCCAATTCTAATTTTCGCAGCCTCTTCACTAGCACTCATAAAGGAAGCAAATTTATAGGCCGCTTCTTTTTTCTCAGAATCAGCAGAAACTGCTAACCCGTTTGCAAAGAAGTGGTGTGCCTTTTGTGTATTTCCTGCTTCTAGCTGAATATCCCAGTTAAATGGAGCATCCTTAAATGATCCAAACATCCAAATTCCAGTGTGAAGGATCGCAAGCTGCCCATTTAAGAATAAATCTTCAGGTGATTGCCCTGACATATCTGCTGGGGACGGAGCTACACCATGTTTTGTTGCATTTTCAACCATATAAGTAAGAGCTTCCAGATTTTCCTCTGAATTAATAGCCGGGGATCCATCTTCGTTGAAAATCGCACCGCCATTTTGTGCTGCGATTTTATAGAATTCGTTCATCGTTACAGGAGCATAAGTACCCCAAATATTATTCTCTTTATCTGTTAATTGCTTAGCCGCCTCTAGTTCATCCTCCCAAGTCCAATCAGCTGTAGGATACTCTAAGCCAGCTTGATCAAATAAATCTTTATTATAAAAAGTTAATACATTTGAAAAACTTTCTACCATACCATATTGTTTTCCGTCATATTGATAAGCTTTAAAAGCCTGTTCATTGAGTTGTGTTGCATCAAAGTCCTCATCAGTCTCAACAAACTCTGTTAAATCAGCAAGTGTACCTTTCGATGCATATTGAACAAAACTTTCATAGTTTAATTCGAAAACATCTGGTGCCGTTTTTCCTGCAATTCTTGTTTGTAGCTTAGTAAAGTAATCATTATATGCTGCTAATTCTTTATTTACTTTTATGTTCGGATATTTCTCTTCAAAAGCGGCAATCATTTGATCTAACTCAGCCTCGTAGTTAGGTGATGCAGAGAAACTATAGTACGTTATTTCTACCTCTTCTTCACTTACATTGTTTCCTTCCTCATTCTGCTCATTGTTCTGCAAATTGCTTCCTTCATTGGTACCGTTTGCATTTTCATCAGTAGTATCATCAGATGAACATGCCATTAATCCAAACATGAATACAAAACCTAGTAACAATAACACTGGCCATTTCTTTAACAAATTAACCTCTCCCTTTCAATTTTGTATTTATTCTTTCATTCCACTCATGGTCATACCTTGAATAAAGTATTTTTGAGCGAAAAGATAGACTGCTAGAATTGGTATCACACTAATAACAACCCCTGACATCAACAAACCCCAATCTGTCCCCCATCTTCCCTGCAACAGGGATAACCCTAATGGAAGTGTGGCTTTATCACTCGAACTAATTACAATAAGCGGCCAGAGAAAGTTATTCCATGATTGCATAAACGTAAAAATGGTTAAGGTAGCAATCGTTGGCTTTACTAAAGGCATACAAACTCTCATGAAAACCTGAAAGTGATTGGCACCATCCATAAAAGCTGCTTCCTCCAATTCTCTTGGGATCGACAACATGGATTGTCTCATTAAGAATGTTCCAAATACCGCAAACATAGTTGGAATAATAAGGGCTTGATAGGAATCAATCCAACCTAATTCCCTCATTAAAATAAATTGCGGAATCATTGTTACCTGTGTAGGTACCATCATGGTTGCCAAATACAATAGGAATAACTGATCTCTTCCTTTAAAATGCATTCTGGCAAATGCATAAGCAGCCATAGAACTAAAAATAATCTGTCCAACAGTTGTTAGAACTGCTACAAACAATGAATTCCATAAAAAACGCATCATCGGAAACATTTCTGTTACTTCCTTGTAGTTATTGGTAGTAGGTTCCTTTGGTATAAATTCTGGTGGAAACACCATCACCGCACTATTACCCTTAAAGGAGGTCGAAACCATCCACAAGAATGGAACTAGCATAATAAAAGCACCTACAATAAGGACTAAATAAAATACTAATCTCTTAAGAAAACGATAGGAGTTAGATTTATTCTGCTTCATAGATTAGTTAGCCCCCTTTTTTTGTAATCTCATTTGAATCCAGGTGAAGATAAAAATAACGATAAAGAGAGCCCAACTCATGGCAGAAGCATAGCCCATTTCATAATAGCTAAAAGCGTAGTTATAGATGTTTTGAACAAGAACAGTAGTTGATCCACTTGGTCCACCTTCAGTCATTATCATGACCTGATCAAAAACCTGAAAAGAGTTAATCATAGAAATAATTGTGACAAAAAAAGTAGTTGGAGCTAATAAAGGAATAGTAATGCTCCATAATGATCGAAATTTCCCTGCACCATCAATGGAAGCCGCTTCATAATAACTAGGAGAAATATTTTGTAATCCTCCTAAGAATAAAACCATGACAAATCCTATATCCTTCCAAGCACTCGCTAAGATAATTCCAATCATTGCTGTATTTGGATCATGGAGCCACTGAGGTCCTGTAATTCCAACTAGTGATAAAAGATAATTAATCAAACCATAATTGGGATTGTAAAGCCATTTCCAAACCAGTGACACAGCTACCCAGCTCGTAATAACTGGAAGGAAATAGGTGGCTCTAAAAAAGGCTTTAAATCTCATTTGCTTATTCAAAAGCAAGGCGCAGGAAAGCCCTAACACCATAACTAATGGAATATATCCTAGAATAAATAAAAACGTATTTTTAAAAGCTCTCCAAAACTCTTCATCCTGTACTAGGCGTATATAATTATCAAATCCAACAAACTGGAGAGAACTGATTAAATCCCAATCTGTAAAACTAATAACTAAGGAAGAAACTATTGGTACACCTATAAATAACAAAAATCCTATTAAATTAGGTAAAAGAAATATGATGAGCCAAAAATAGGTTTTCTTTTTGGACATACCAACCATTAATAGCCCTCCTTTTCATCAGTTTTTGACCATTTCATTTTCGTAAATAGGCTCTTCAAATAGGTGGTCAATGGCAAGTAATGCTCCTCCTACAAGCCAAGCATTATCATCTAACTCCGACTTTACAATTTCTGTATTCTGTTCAACATTTGAGAAAAAGTTGTTACCCGTTATATTCATAACCTGTTCGAGGAATAAATGGCTATAACTCATCCCCTCTCCAGCTAGCACAATCTTGTCTGGATTAAATGTATTGATTAAATTACGAACCCCATAACCTAGATAATTACCCATTTCATGTATTAATTTCATTGCAAGTTCATCTTTCTTTTCTGCCTTGGTGGCTACTTCTGTAAAGGAAAAATCCTCAAGAGTAGTCTCACTAAAATCTCCGATAATTTCCTTCCCCTTGTTTTCAAAGAAAAATTCTGAGGCATACATTTCTAAGCATCCCTTTTGACCACAATGACACGTATATCCGTCGATCTCTATTGTGGTATGCCCAAATTCACCGGCCCCTCCGATGGAGCCGTAATAAATTTTCCGATCAATGACCACAGATAAACCAAGACCCGCTCCAACGGACACAACAAGAAAATTATTACTGTTCTGTCCTTCTCCACTCCATAATTCTGCTAATGTGTAACCATTGATGTTGTTGTCTACGAAAATTCTAGTATTCTTAAAACTCTTTTTTAGCATTGAAGTAATTGGTACATCATTCCAACCCAACATAGTTGATCGGAGAATAATGCCAAGACGTCGGTTTACTAGCCCTGAGGATAAAATCCCTATACTAAGTAATTTTTCAATAGGAATGTTGTTTTCAGCAAGAATTTGTTTAATATTGTTTTCAATAATATCCACTACTACTTCAGGGGATGAATTTTTCTTGAATGGAATCTTTTTCAATCCCACTAGCTCTGCTTCCATGTTAGCTACCGCGAGCAAAATTTGTTTCTCTTCAATCTTCAAACTAATGGCATATCCATAATCTTTATTAAATTGGATCAATTTTGCCCGTCGTCCTCCAGTGGAATCTGACTCCCCAATTTCTGTTATATAACCCAAACTCATTAAGTCTTCTATGATGTATGAAAGTGTTGAGGCACCTAGCTTATATCGCTTTGCAATTTCAGCCCTACTGATTGGATGATGTAATCGAATGATATTAAGAACTTTAAATCTATTAATTTCTTTAATAAGTTCTTTGCTACCATTCCGCAGCGTCTTCATATTTTAGTCACCTCCGCTTACTACTTTTTATATTTCGAAACTTACTTTTTTCATTGAAAAAAGTAAGTACACTCTCACTTTAAATCCTTTCATTAATTTTTGCAAGTTTTTTTTGAAAGCGTTTTTTTGAAAAGTTGAAAACAACAGTAAATATTACTTTAAAGTTCAGATAAAATCCTTGAATTGTTTGTTAACTGGTTGTAATGATCCATAACTTATAAGACAAAAAAAGACCTCAAGTAATATTTTATCTCAAGGTTTCCTTTTAAATTCTCTAATCTTCCTCGCGATCCGTTCGTGTCCCTATTGGTATAAGGAAGAGGCGACGTTACCAACTGTGAGACTTTCAAGGCTTTTTCTTATCTATCAACACTCTTCTTTGACTTATTTAAGGTTAGTCTATTATTTTGTGGTAAAATATTCATGGATATTGTGAAATCTTTGGATAGAAGGGATTGCTATTTGTGACTATTGACCTATTTAAGTTGCTGTTGATATCCGGATTATTAGCTATTGGCACAAACTACATTCGTTTTAAAACAAAGTCTTTTGTTAATAGATTGTTTTTAGTTGTTAGTAGTTTGATCTTAGTTGAAACTTACGGGCTCATAACCAACTATGAATCTATTGCAGCAGCCTTTTTTCTATTCGTCATTTTTGCAAATATTTCCTTTCCTGTTCATGGAGCTATAATCACACCCCTTATGAGCTGGGTATTAGTTATGATCCATACAAATGAATTGTGGAGTCCCTTTCTTCTACTTGGTTATCTTTTTATCGGAATTAGCGTTGGAGGATTTAAGCAATTTTTGGATAAACGAAACAAGGAACGAATTCAATGGCAGCAACGTTTAATTAAAAATTCAAAGCAACTGAACGTTTTTAGAGAAGTTAGTACCTCCATGCAAAACACGCATAATCGGGACCGCATATTGCGCATTATTCTTACTTCAGTGACCGCAGGACATGGACTAGGCTTTAATAGAGCCATGATTTTACTTGTTGATGAAGAAATCAATAAGTTACAGGGAATTATGGGTGTTGGTCCAATGAGCTCTGATGAAGGGTATAAAATATGGGAGCGAATTACAAAAGAAAAATATAAGCTTTCAGATTTGATTGAAATTCAGGATGAGGATAATTCGCTAGATCCTCAACTAAATGAGCGAGTTAGGGAACTAGTAATTAACATAGATGAGGAAAACTTTTTGCACGAATCATTAGAAAAAGGAAAGCCCTTACACATTAAAAAAATTAAGAAAACTGATAAGGTTCAACTATTGTTAGCCAAACTATTTGGAATGGAGGAGATTGCTGTATTTCCTCTCATTAATCAGGGAGTAAGGGTTGGAGTGTTGATTATTGATAATCCAGTAAATAAAAGACCTATCACATCTGATGATATAGATAGCGTTATCCCACTAGCAAACCAGGCAGCTATTGCCATACAACAAGCTAATCTTTATGGACAGGTGAAAGATATGGCGCTTAAAGATGGATTGACTGGATTACTTAACCACTGGTCGTTTCAAGCTACCCTCGCAAAATATTCACCTGTAACAGATCAGCAACCTCTATCCTTAATATTATTGGATATAGATTATTTTAAGCATTTTAATGATACAAATGGACACCTATTAGGGAATGAAGTATTAATTCTTTTAGCAAAAGTTATTGGAGAATCCATTTGTAGTGAAGATTATGCCTTCCGTTTTGGGGGAGAAGAATTTGTCATTCTTTTAGTAAATACATCCATAGAAAAGGCAGTTACCATCGCAGAGCGAGTTCGCAGCAATGTTGAAGTAACAAATTTTCCTAATGGAGAGAAGCAACCATCAGGAAAGTTAACCATTAGCCTAGGCGTAGCTTCTACAAGTGAATTAAACTTAAAGACAGGAAAACACTTGGTTGATGTTGCAGACAAGGCGTTATATAAAGCCAAAGCCCACGGGAAAAATAAAGTTGTATCTTACAAGGAGTTTGTTTAAGATGAATAACATGAACTTGTTGTTGATGATTGGAGTATATTGTTCCTTGCTTGTTTTTAGTAGTCGCTACTTTTATATATTAGATATCAAATTTTTCGGCAAAAAAATCATGAAGGCTCTTCAATTGAATGTGTTGGAGCTTAATTATTCATTTGAACAAATGGTTTACTTCTACTCTCTGCCAAGTAGCATCCCTGTCTTAAAATATGCAGATAAGAATGATATATCTATTGGCTTTGATTATGATTCACTTTTGTTTAGGCACCTAAAAGGAATAAAGATTTACGTTAGCCACGGGAATGAAAAGGTTGTTTTAGCTTATCTATCAGCAAATGATTTCCGACTTCCATCACTGGACTTATTACTTGAGGAAGGGAAATTGGATGAAGACTCCTATTTAAAAATAAGTATCTTTAAATTAATTCATCCAAACACATTAGAAGAAATCACAGATGAAGTATTTAAACAAGTGCAGGTCGGGAGATACAAAAACCGTGTTGGTGGGGACGGTTCTTGCCAACACACCCAAAC
>JAWJLM010000097.1 GCA_040191315.1 Bacillaceae bacterium S4-13-56
CAAGAGGTTACGGTACCAACTTCACAAGTTGGGTTTGGAAAAACCAGTATTATCAAGGGTCTTGGATTTTTGTCCGTTGGCTCTAATATAGAATCCTATCAATCACTACCCGCAACGCGTTTAATTTCTCCTTTAACTTTCTTCCCATCCAAATAGTACCACCCCTCAAAATCGGCCCATTTCTTCGTATCATGTATTCGGCCTTCAGAAAGATACTTCTCGACTTTTATCCTCCAATAAATCCTCAGGTTGTTCTTTTCTAACCAATTTTCAAGAACATCTTTCCTTATCAACAATTGATGATTAGCTTCGTGGTTAATGCTAGTATTCATACAGACAAGCTCACCATCTAAATAGTAATATCCTGATTTAGGAGAGCCTTTTAAACCCATGTTGTTATAAATTAATTCCGTCGGAATATCATAAGCAATAGAGTCCTCTTTTGAAAAATCTGCACCTTTTTTCCAAATGAAACGCTGTGTTGTTTGCATTACATCGATAGTTTTGCCGTGTTTCAATGCGACCTTTTCCCATTCGCTTGAACCATATATTCCCTGATTTTCATGATAAGCCGGTGACCAGTAATACTCTCCAGCAAATACATTATACCAATTAAGTTCATTCATCCCTTCTACCTCGAAAGTGTGAGGTTTTTTATAATCAGTTATATACGAGAAAATATAAGCGCGCATCGACTTATTTTCTGATTTGATGTCATCGCCGAAATCAGCAGGGTATTCATTCCAAAACGGATAATAGCATAATACTGCCCACTCAACCCCTTTAGGATCTACCATTAATAATAGTTCATCTTTAATATCCAGTTCTTCACTGACCCACTCTGCGCCATCTTGTTCAACTGGAAGGTATTCGAAATTGCTATACCAAGCTTTGGGAGGTTGTTTGAACCTCAATCCCTTTTTATCACCAATTAATAGTGTTGGGTCTATATCTCTTACATTAGGGTTCCATGGTCCATTATAGGGGGCACTTAGTTTATCCTGGTACCAGTTTTCGCCTTCCAATGAATAGTTGTCGGCAACCAATGCGAGTATCTCATGAAATACCATCCATTGATATTTTTTCCCAATTCTTTCTATACGGTTACTTCCCCGTCCATCATAACGAAGTTTCTCATTGTCATGAACATTTGGATCATATCCCAGTTCCATAATTCGCAAGAAACACCACTTTTCCATATTCTTAATATTAATTCCAACAAAGTCGTCTAGAGCTGCCTTAAAAGTATACCTGCCAAAATCACCATAATTCTGCCCCGTGTCCATTGAAGACCTTATACTATAAAAACCGTAATTATCAGCATATTTATCCTTTATAATTTTAATTTCATCATCAGATGGTATTTTATTTGGCATTTGACTTCCGTAAGGTGGCCTAATCTTGGACTCAACATCCTTTAATTCATCCACACCATAATTCCAGCAGTGGATGCTATACTCAACAATCCCCCTTGCATAGTCTCTTATCAAGATATTTGGATAGACCGGCATGTCATTGAAAAAATCCTGAATAATGAGGTCGCTCAAGGTTTTGACTTTAGCGTTTTCAGTTTCATACACAACGGCTCCGTACGCGGCCGCATATATTCTCTCCCTGATATATATGTCATTCACATCATTCATGGCGGTCAAAAGTTTGGTTAGTTCATCAACGTGCCCTAAATAGATGCAGACTAATCCTTTTGTAGCTCGATCTCTCAAGGCACGGTTTGAGGCAGAACATAGCCAGCTCAAGGTTAAACCAAGTAAGAATCTAGTACTACTATCAAATGGATTCTTTCTTTCAATTCTCCAACACCATTTGACTATCCGTTTGTAGATGTTATTTTCATAATCATCATATTTCTTGTTAATATGTGGGGTCCACCATGTATCCAATTGGGGCATGCTTTCGGGATGCAAAAAACTCCCAGCGATAAATTCCATATTGAAGGGATGCTGTGGTACTGCTGCCACGGGAAGCAAGTCATCTATTATCGCTGTTTTTAAATCCACATCATCTTTTGAAATATCAATAAGCCACGCACCAATCTTAGGAACGTTATTAATTGTAGTTCTCCACTGAAAACTTTTTAATAACGCTCTTAGAGTTGATCGCGTGATCTTGCCACCAGGGATGCATTCAACGATTTCTTTTTTATATATTTCGGGTAGAATTATGGCGAGTAGTTCAATCATAGTGTGGTGACCATAGTGTCCATTTTGCATGATTTTTTCAAAAAAAGGTGAGGATTCTATATAATCAGCGATATCAACGTCTTCTGGTTTCTGTCTTAACCAGTAAAGCAACGTATTATAGTCCTTCATACGGTCATATGCAAAACCGACGCTTTTCTCTGAACTTCTATAGCCAGAAAAAGCTCTAAAAACACCCTCCTTAATCAGGGCGTCAACAAAACTGAAATATTCAGGTGGTGAAGCAATTCCTAGTCTCCTATTTATTGTAGCCTCTACCTTGCCTTGTAATTCAGAATATGGAATAGAATATGAACCGGATAAAACTAGCGCTTCAGCTAATTGTTGCATGGCAACGCCTACCAGTTCTAAGGACTTCTCGTATCTAAATTTTCGATACAATTTTTCGTTTAAATGCTTAACATAACCGTCAAGGACCTTGGGTAATGAAGGCAGTTCTTGTGTATAACCAATATCCTTGCAGGACTCACAAAATAGTTTCAGGAAAAGTGGATTATTAAATTCATTGTTGAATGTAGGTACTCGAATATCTAAACCGTAATGTTCAAAAAAGTGTTCACATGCGAAATCGTATGCTTCATCGAATCCTTGATGCTCGATCAAAATCATTTTTTCGCGACATTTCACCGGGATGATATCTTCAATGTAATCTGTCCTTACGCTTACAGCCAATGCTATCCACGAGTAATTGCTAAGCTCAGTTTCTAGCCCAGCAAGGTATTTTAACCAAATCTCTGTTCCTTCGCCTTCATTAAGAGCATCGATAGCTATAAGGATACGTTGTTTATGGATTTGTCCAATAGAATCAAGTAGCTGAAGTAACGATGTAAAACTACCTGAATATTGCAGTTTTTGTTTGATAATCTCTCGTGGATCAGTCGATTTCGAAAATTGATCTCCGAGAAGAAGCACAGATGGTATTCCATTTTGAGCATGTTTGAGACAAACATCAGCTAATAAATGTGATTTTCCTATGCCTGGCTCGCCATGCAAGATCATAAATGGGTAATTAATGAGTTCGATATGCCGCGAAAAAATGTTTTTACCTTCATCGAGTAGGATAAACATCTGATTGAGCGTTCTCTCATACTGAGAATTTCGAAATTCTGTTTCTTTAAGATTATCCTCGATTTTTCCCCACATTGATGAAACAACGTCTTCTAAGGTTTTTAGATGCATTATCAAATCAGAAAGCTGAACATCCTTCATTTCAAAATACGATGTTATCTTCAAGATTTCATGGATTTCATCCAATGATTGTGATAGCTCCGTATGCTCTTTAGAGATATCAGTAAAACTCTTGGTCCTATTACATAACGCAAGGATATCTTCTGAACCACGTTTTAAGTCAAGACGGTACTTTTGAAAAATTTTGAGAGGACGCTCATTATGAATCAAGTAGTCGAAGAAAGAAGACATCTGTAATGCTATATTTAATTCAGGGGTATATCGTGGCCCCAAATCAGCTAAGGCTGCGTCGATAATACCTTTGAAGCGATCAGATGTAAATTCGCTACCATTAAACCAATAATATCTCAAACCTTCATTTTGAGGTTTTGTTAGTAAATCATTTAAATAGGATTCATCCCATAACTCGACTTCTAATGAACAGCCTTCTGGTGATAATTCTTTTTTCCATTGTTCTACTTTCTCTGACCACTTTACTTTTGCACTTTTAACTGGCCTTCCAGCTTTGCGAGTGTATTGTGGATCGGGCAAATTAAAAGGTGCCGCTATGATATAACTAACCATTGCCGGATGGTTTTTCATTGCCGTTTTGATTGACTTATCGGCTTGGGAAATCAGGTCATCTATATTAAAAACATACTTGGCTTGCCAGCCAATTTCTGTGCCATCTGCCATTTCCCAAAAGCACTCGACTCCACCATCAGGAGTACCTAACCGTGAGAATTTCTTATTATTACTGGGTGGGTCGTGTCGTGCAAATTGGCAGATCAACTCTTCAAAGGCATTATTTTGTGAATTGTTATGCACACGGATATTTCTCCAATTAATCATATTTCATGGTCTCCTTCCTTGAATAGATATACTCATTTAAATACATTCGTACTTAAAAAAATAACCGGAATATCCGGCCACCAACACTGCACACCCCTTTTTGAGTTTGCATACCCCTATGCATAGCACTTTTGAGGTTCATTAAATTGTATCAATTTCTGAATGATTCTCTCATAAATGGTCTGAGATTGACTTTTAGCCTTCTCGATACCTATAACCTTAGCCATGATTCTGGAAACCTCAGATGGAGTGTAGAACTGCCCTTTGCTTTTTCCAGATTCAGTGGCAAAATGCTTCATTAGGTACTCATAAGCATCTCCAAGAATATCGTCTCCATCTGCACCATTCCCGCCAAAATCAAGCTCAGGATCCTCAAAAATTGCCACCAAGTTGGTAAGGCGATCAACCATTTCTTTACCTTTACCAAGCTTGTCCGCATCATTAAAGTCAGCAACTGTAATAACACCTACCAAGTCGTTAGCATCAGCCATTTTTCTGATGACAACGTTGGTTTTATCACCAATTTCCTTGTCACCTTTTAGCTTTATTAAATCATGGAAGCTTCCGCCCTCCGGTACTTCTATGAGCGCATCTCTTTTCCCATGATATTTATCTGTTACGTATCTCATAAACAGTAACACGAGAATATAATCTTTATATTGTGAGGCATCCATTCCACCTCTTAATTGGTCACAACTTTTCCATAATCTACTATATAGCTCGCTCTTTTTCATCGCCATATTACTTCACCATCCGTTACTTATTTTTGCCACTATTCCTGTTATATCTACCATCTTCTGGCTTCTTTGCATCTTTAGGTATGGCCCATGCCCAGCCAAGTCTGGCTACACCAGGTATCTTCCCTTTCCTACATAAGACTTGTACTCGGCGTTCGGTTAAACCCCAATTTTCAGCAGCTTCTTTTGTCGTAATATAGTCCATGAACCCACCTCCTTAATATTTATTAATGTATACTATATATTATAATCGTAGAAACGAACAATAACAATGAACAATTGGAATTTATTGATATACACTCAACCCAGAATATGACCATCAACAACTACTTCTTTTGCTAAACGGTTAATCCCTTAAAACACACTCAAAATCTATAACTTTACCTACCATCAAAAAATAAAGAAACCCCTGATAACACCGTAAATACGCCATTCTCAAGGGCTACTACATTTATTTTCTAGTCAGCAGACAGACGGTTTCTACGTGTCTAGTGTAAGGAAACATACCTTACTATTATTAGTCCTTAATCTTACTTTTTAACTGAAAAAGAAAAATTAAATTAAAGGCCTAGTAGATTCATTTTTTCTCTCAAAATATCCATGCAACCTATACTCACAAACCTGCCTAGTCATTTTGTATAACTCAACAAGATCCCTCTCATCCACCTCGAATCCAAGTCCAAATAATCCACCTTCAAAAACTAACAACTCTCCAGAACTTCCACTCCATTTGGTCATAGGCATTCTAGAAATTAAATCCGCTACTTTCTTCTGATCATACTCCCACAATCGTTTTGTCGTTTTATCCGAAAAATCTATTTTTCTTCTATATTCTTTTTCCATTAGATAAGAATGAAAATAGTTTGCCACTTCTTCTGGTCGGACTGGTAAGTGCCATCCGTCTTCTCCTCGACTCAACATATAAGAGAGGAGAACCATCTTATAGCTTTTGGCCATTCCGGTTTTCTCAACTTCCTCTAACCAGCCACTATATTTCTCGTACACTTTGCTTTCTTCTTCATTCAACTCCCCTGCCCAGTTCAAGAATCCAACATAGGATTTGAATTCCTGCTTAAACTCTTTGGAATTCACATTTCCATAGAGATGCATTTCCAAATAGGTTGGACGTCGACCTAGTTCTTCCTTCACCTCTTGGTAAGCATGAAGAAGTCGTTCCTTTCTTGGCTGTTTTTTCTTGGTCAATTCCTTAAGTAAATCAATCACTCGAACATCCAAATCTATATAACAGTTGCTAGGAATGATAGGTACTACTTCCTTACGTTTCTTTCCTTCCGCCTGATCTCGTTCCAAATTAAATAAGCTCAGCTTAAGGTCAGCATTTCGGTAGTTCCCAATGAGATCGATAATATTACAATGTGTCTTTTCATTATGCAAACGAAGGCCGCGGCCCACCTGTTGAGTGAAAACTGTCAAAGATTCTGTTGGTCTGGTAAAAAGAAGCGTATCTACTGGCGGAATGTCTACTCCCTCATTAAACAGATCCACCGTAAAGATAACATCCAACTCTCCATTCTCTAATTTTTGAATGGCTTCATCCCTACTTATATCTACTGTTCCTGAAGTAAGGCTGATTGTATGGTATCCATTTTGATTGAAATGGTTTGATAGAAATTGAGCTTGTTTAATAGAAGAACAGAAAGCCAGTGTTCTTGACTGTTTATGTTTTTCCCAACCTTCCAGGATGGTTTGCGCCAGATCTTCACGTAATTGAGCAGCTAAAAGTTCGCTTTGATCATACTTTGAGCCTAACCATGTAATTTGGCTATAATCCGTTTCGTCATATACACCAAAATAATGAAAAGGAGCTAACCAACCTTTCTCAATGGCTTCAATAAAATGCATCTGGAAAGCCACGTTCCCATCACAAATGGCATACACATCTTTTCCATCCATACGGTCAGGAGTAGCAGTAATACCTAGCAAAAAATTTGGTTGGAAATACTCTAGAACTTTTTTGTAAGAGGTCGCAGCCGCGTGATGGAACTCGTCCACCACGATAAGGTCAAAATGATCACGTGGAAACATCTCCAAATGCTCTTTGGCGCTAAACGTGAAGATAGATGCAAAAATATGGTCCGCTTCTCCCTCTTTAATTTTCCCATTGTAGATCCCGGTTGATTTTTCAGGTAAGACACGTTGAAAAGACTTTTGAGCTTGGAAAAGAATTTCCTCCCTGTGAGCAATGAATAGCACACGATGAAATTTTTGTGCGAAAAAAGCAGCCAAATAAGTTTTTCCTAGACCTGTTGCCATGACGACCATGGCTTTGTCGTAGTCTTCCTCCATTGCTGCTTCTAGTTCATCTAGTGCCATTTGCTGTGCCGGCCTAGGTTCTATTTCCGTTGTATAGGTCTCTGGTGGATCAATCACTCTTTCTATTAGCTTGGTTTGTGGCTTTTCTACAGGAAGCATTAGTTCAATCTCTTCCTGTTCGGCCCATTTTTTTGCTAGATTCGGATGCTTTTGATGATAGGTATCGTATTTTAACGTGTATGATTTAACAGTTTCCTCGTTTATAGTGATAGTTTGACTGTCATAAAAGGTTGTGAGGAATTTTTCCACAGCAACTTCAAAGGTATCTGGTGCTGATTCCTTGTCCATTGCTACATTCCATTCCACTCCTGATGTTAAAGCAGACCTAGACAGATTGGAGGAGCCGATGATGAATGTACCGTCTTGCACATCCTTGAATAAATAAGCCTTTGGATGGAAGGAAGCACCATTACTCCTCCAAAGCCGAACCTCCTCATTTTTGTACTCTGGTAGAATTAGCTCCTTTAAAGCTTCAGGCTGAGTGATATATAGATAATCCCCTGCACAAATCTTGATGTCCGCTCCACGCTTGGCAGCTTCAACAAGGTGTGGCTTGATCATGTCCACACCAGATTTCATGATAAAGGAAGTTAGAATATAAATGGATGTAGCCTGCTGAATCCCACGAATAATCTCTTCTCCAACATTTTCGGTTACCAATTGAATTCTACTCATCTTCTACCTCAATTAAGAAAATTTTATCGTTGAACCCACCGCGTTTGGCAGCTTTTTGTGATCTTATCTCTTCTAGATTTTCAGGAGTTGAACCATGGACCTTGGTAAGAGCATGGATAAGTTCAAGAATGTCAGCTAATTCTTCTGTGGCGTCTTGATCATTTTTTGCTTCTAAGTATTCTTGTAACTCTTCATGAAGTTTGGCTTGTAGGGCTGTTATGTATTCTTTGTCATCTAGGATTGTTGTTGTATATTGTTTGCCCGACTTTTCGATGATTTGTGGGATAAGGTCACGGACTAGTTTATTATAGGTTGGCATGGAGTTCTCCCTTTCTTTCTATGCTCTTTTGTTTACAAGTAATATCTAATTTTTAATGTTGCACCCTTCCCCTTGGGCGGAGCATATAAGACTTCATCAGATGGTTTTTTCATAGAATACATGACTTCACAACAAGTTGCCATTCTATGATTATTGGAAGGATATCCCCCAAGCATTTTGTGCAGTTCTCCTGAAACAATGTCTACGAATTCTGCACCTCCCGACTTCTTATCCATTTTTATCTTTTCAATTTGAGATCTAAAATCATCAGCATTAGGAAGTTTACTCACTTTTCTCTTCCCCCTTTATGGATATGAAACTAAATTTGGAATCGCCTTTCTGATCCCTCCACGAGGATCCTCTACATCACCTTCATAACGAGGAATCAGATGAAAATGAAGATGAGGCACCGTTTGCCCCCCGTACTTTCCGACGTTGACTCCAATGTTATAGCCATCTGGTTGGAACTTTTGATCGATCAGTTCCTTCCCTTGTTGGATTAATTCATGAATGGCCATGATCTGTTCAGTTATTGCATCAAAATAGGTCTCCACATGGTCTTTTGGAATGATGAGAAGGTGACCTTTTTGGACTGGGTATTTGTCAAAGAACGCAATGGCTAGATTGTTTTCTAGTTCTATTTGTAATTTATCTTGTTGGCAGAATGGACAAGACATAAAAGTGTGAAACCCCCTGCATAAACGCAATATTTAACACTATTTTACCATAGAAAATTGAATTTTTAGGAAGTTTCCTATGATCTTGACCATTAATAGTACGTATGAACAAAAAGTTTACTAGTAGAACTGCTCCAACTTGGTTCTATTTCAAAAGGTTTCAGTCCTAGTTCTAACCCCCCATTTGTTTATTCACATCAAAAAAGGACCCTAAGTACCAGGGTCCTTTATTAGACGCATAACATTTCTCATGATTGGTAGGGACGGTTCTTGGCTACACACTGGTAGGACCACTGTGCTGGTCAGAACCGTCCCTACCAACACACCCACCAACACATTATTCTATCTCTTCCAGTGCAATTTCCTGATAGGTCTTAAATAAGTCTTCACAGAATTGATCCCATTCCAGAGCAGCCTGAAGAGAATCCTCACTAGCGTCACCCAAAACTGGTTGCCCTAAAAGGTATTCCAGCTTCCCTGCAAATTCCGTAATCGTATCTTGTTCCGCTCCCTCAAGCACATTTGCAATGAAATCAGCAGACGGATACCAGTCTATAACTCTTTGAATATCACGGTAAATCTGCGTTAACAACAGATTCCGCGGTCCCTCCCACTGCTCATTCACAACAACATCCCTGAACAGACGCGGCAGGCTTGAAAATTCCTCCATTACTCCGTGTCCCGCAAAAACCGAAACCGCCTCCCGCAGCACCTCGACTCCTTCCTTAGTCGCCCCAATTTTCTGCAGCAACACAAGCTCACGCAAATTAAATAACTTCTTCCTGTATTCTAACGGCCCTTCAGAACGAATTCCCGGATTTAACGGCTTTTCTAAACGCAAAAAGAGATCATAAATTTTAAATGCTCCCACCGTCGTGCGCTGCGCAGCTTTTTCCAGAAGCTTCAACTTGCTGGCCGCAAGCGGATACTCCTTCACCTTTTTTCCAAAAACTGTACGAAAATCACTGTACAAATTAGCTTCTCGGGAAGCCCTAAGCATAAATCCGGAACAAGCAATGCCAATCTCCAACCGAGAAAGCGTCAACACAATCCCAACAGCCACCGCGATACCGCGATCCTTTGGCCCAATCGGATAGGCAACCGCTCCGTTATAATCAATCTCCGCAGTAGGCACCTCCGAAGTCCCCATTTTCCACTTGATCCTGTTAATCTGATAATCATTTCGAATCTCTTTTTTCCTATTCCCCGGCAGCCACGAAGGCACAATAAAAGTCGACACTTTATTCGAGCCCGAAATCTTGGCCGTGACCACAGAATAATCCGCATGGACCACCGAGCAGAAAAATTTATTCCCGTACAACCGATAATTTTTCCCGTCCGATTCTGGAACCGCTTCCAAAATATTAGCCGGCAAATCCGATCCACCCTGAATTTCCGTCATAAACTGAGCCCCGATCCCAAAATCCCCATCGATCCCTTCCTTCGTATGCTCCAAAATCTCCTGAAGCTCAGGATAATCGGGATCCTGAAACTCATTCAAAAGCCCCACTAGCCCGTGCGTACACGTCAACGGACAGGCAACCCCCGCCTCCCCCAGCTGGTGAATCAACATCCTTTTCACAAAACTTTCCCACGGATTCATTTTGTCAGAAAAAAGCCCTTCCCCAAACACACCCTTTTCCAACTCGTGTACCTCCGTCGACCGAACAACTCGGTCAATCCGGTGATTAAACGCATCATAATGAAGCATATAAGGCCGAACCTCAGGACGCGCTCCCCACTCCGCCAGCCCATTCCACTCACGCGAAACCACTGGCGAAAACCGCAACACATTCTCATGAATTCCTTCAAAACTAGCCCCCGTATAATGCTTCACCAACTTTTGTAAAAAGGGATCATCCCGATACCAATCAAACCCCTCTCTTTTTTCTAAAAAATCGTCAAAGCTGTACGTATTGCCAGATTTTACTTCCATTCCTTGGGATGACATGGTCATTTTTATTCACTCCTTGAGATATAGTTTGACAAATCGCAATATTTAAACTTATTATAAGGGTAAGGTTACGTAATCGTCAACTAGAGAAAAATCCTAGGAGGAAAACAAGATGCCTGAGAATGAAAAACTTTTTCCTATAAGCGAGCTCACCAACAAGTTTGATATTAGCTCGAGAACCATTCGATATTACGAGGAAATAGGGATGATTACTTCCGAGGACCGGGACAGCCCTACCCAGCAGCGGGTGTATACTAATAGACAGCGCCGCCGGTTGAAAATGATCCTCCGCGGGAAAAAACTCGGATTCAGCCTGCAGGAAATTAAAGAAATGATCGATCTTTACGAAACTAACCCACAAGGTGCAGAAGAGAAAAAAAGAATCATTCAACACGCCGACAGCAAACTCCAAGAACTCGACGAACAAATTCACCAACTCCAACTTCTCAAACAAGAAATACAAACGTACAAACAAAAATACCAACAAGAAGATGGATAAACTAGGGAGAATTTTCTAATTAATATTGTCTCCACACGATTCTTTGACGAAAGACGGTTGGATGGACATGATACCTGTCCCCCCGGCTTAACTTGGGACACTTTGGGCCTTCCAGGTAGTTTATACCCTCACCTACTCTTTTCGCTTCACTTAAGACTTGAGGTTGGCGGTATTACTGCCCGTTTATGCAGGACAAACATAAAAAAGGAGAGGATTAGATGACAGTTACGATTCATGGGGTGCTTGAAAGGAATGCAAGAAAGTATGGAGAAAAGGAGGCGTTTATTACTTCGGGAACCCGGCTTAGTTATCGGGAAATGAATGATCGTTGCAATCAGATGGCCAGGAAATGGCAGGAGCAAGGGGTCTCGCGTGGAGACAGAATGGCAGTCATGGCAAGAAATAACGAGAACTTTTTTTACGCCTATTTTTCCTTAATGAAAATAGGTGCTGTACCAATGCCTATGAACATTCGCTTGACTCCAAATGAAATCGCTTCCATTTTGACGAATTGTGATGCTGATGGAATTTTGTTTGAAAATGAGCTTCAAGAGACCGTTTCCAATGCACTAAATTCTGTATCTGTTAGGCATTCTTTTTCGATTCAAAATGCTTTAGAAGATGCATCACATTATCCAACAGAAGATTTGAACCTATCTATTGGCCCGCAAGACATTTGTGAAATTTTGTTCACATCAGGGACTACCGGTATTCCGAAGGGTGTCCTTTTCAGCCATGAACGGGTTCTGGCCATTGCAAATGCAGTTTCTCTTAATTTTTCCTTATCCAATGAAGACAAAATGCTAACGTTGATGCCCTTGTCCCACTCTGCCCCTTTAAATACTTTTTTCATGAGTGGCCTTTATTGTGGAGCCTCCCATGTTATTGGAGACTTTGCACCAAAAACCTTTTTATCTCTAATTGAGCAGGAAAAAACAACCTTTTCTTTCGCAGCACCCGTCGCCTATCTTTTAGCCGCAAAAGACCCGACTATTAAGAATTATGACCTGTCGAGCATGCGAGTGTTTGCTTATGGAGGGGGACCATTAGCCCTTGCTTCCTATCAGTTTGTCAAAAAAGCCTTTCAGAACGATAACTTTTATCAGGTGTATGGACTTACAGAGGCAGGTCCTAACGGGATCTTGCTACACCCACAGGAACATCTTGAAAAAGCGGGCAGCATTGGGAAATATCCGACTGTAAACATGGAGTTAAGGGTAGTGAATGAAGAAGGGGAAGATACTGGTCCTAATGAGTACGGCGAAATCATATTGTCCGGCGACAGTTTAATGCTGGAATACTACAATAATCCAGACGAGACTTTAGCAGCTATCAGAGATGGATGGCTGTACACCGGGGATATCGCGTATAAAGATGGGGATGGTTATGTGTACATCGTGGACCGAAAGAAGAATGTCATCATATCCGGCGGGGTTAATATTTACCCAAGAGAAATCGAAGAAGTGTTGGCCAAGCATGAAGGAGTGCTTGAATCCTGCGTTATTGGAGTTCCGAACGAGGAATGGGGAGAAACGGTAAAAGCCGTCATTGTTCGTAAAGGTGTCGTCACCGAAGAAGAATTACAATCCTATGCCAGCGACTATCTTGCTGACTACAAACGTCCACGCATCTATTCATTCGTTGACGAACTCCCACGAAACGCAAGCGGAAAAATCCTTAAGCAGCAGGTTAAATAACTGTTAGAAGGTTGGTGGTTGACCTAGAGCCTGTCTACGCTCCAGGGCCGGACAGGTATCTTGGTATTTTTTTAATAGTAATCCATTATTTATTCTGTTCAGTCCTAATTATTTGATTTTAGGTGAATAGAGGCCTGCTATTCGCCCTTTATTAACTTGGATTTGTGATTTTGGACGAATAGAGACTTATAATGTATCCGTAACATTAGACACTAGAAACAACAAAATAAGATAAACACTAGGGCCAGACCCTCAGTACGTAAAGGTTAAGGTACTGAGGGTCTGGCCCTTTTTTATGAAGCAGATTCTGGCACTAAATAGAGCGTTTGCTTTCAAACAGAGTCCCATTGTTCGTGAGTTTGACCAGTACATCGTATCACTCTATTTTTTCTATGTTCTAGCCTTATTAATAGCGTCAAACAATTTAGCTGGGGGTAATTTGCTTAATTCAACATCCCCTGCTAGTGTAGGCTTCGCATGTTTACGAACAAACACATCCGCATTATGGGCGTCTAAGCCCTTTTCCAAAATTAAATATTGATATAATTTTTCACAAGGAGAATAAATAAATTTCTCATTTTGGAAGGCATTCATTGCTTGCTCTCGGTCCATATCACATACCTTCATCAAAACACGCAGAATTTCATCATCCTTGACCTTTGCTTCATATAACGCGGCAGTCATGAGTTTTATCTCATCATTACTAACAAAATGTTCTTTTGAAAATCTTGAATACATGTTCATTCCTCCCTAATGAATGCTAGGACCTCCCCTCCCCAGAAAGTTAAAGGTTTAGCGTACGAAGGCCTGGTCCTTTTTTTTCTAATAATTTTGTGAAGAAAGATAATACTCGATCGTTTTTTTGTAGTGTTTCCAGTCCTTGTACCGCTCTTTGATTCTTTCCTCTAAAGTGGAATCAAGTTGTTCCTTTTCATTGTAGATCCCTTCACGGCGCATGTTTTCTAATCTATTAAGATACTGCACTGTTTTACAGAAATTTCTTCTCATTCATTTTCATCCTTGTTTAACGTATGTTTCTGCCTAAGGTAATCTTCAAACTCCACATCGATCTCCCCTTCCTTCAGATAATTAAATCCGCTCATTCATTTTCATTTAAGATTCTATTTATCCCCATTATTTTCCTCTGTCTATAAATATATGAAAAAGGATCAGGCGCTATTAATAGAATATAAAATTAAAATTTCTTAATACTCAACTTTCGCAGACTGAAATAGGCAGGTATGCC
>JAWJLM010000098.1 GCA_040191315.1 Bacillaceae bacterium S4-13-56
TTACACGGTTAGCTGCCATTTCACTTTTGACCATAATCATACAATCGTCCACATATCTAACGAAGCGAAGCCCTCGATTTTTTAGTTGTATGGGTAACCTGTAGCGTAGATATCCATCCCGTGATGTCCACCTCATTTAGGCTTCTTTCAGATTTGCCTGAATCGATAAGATATTTATCCAACCTAGCAAAGGTTGTTTCTATGTGAGAAATATACTTTCCTGCATTTTTTTGGAGGGCAATGTATGAATCCATCTCATTTTTCAATGGATTTGTGAAAGTTCTCATTTCCACGTACCTCCTGAGAGATATACAGCAAATTGACCCGATGGCTTTGGACACTCAAGTGCACACGATCTTAATCTATTAAAATCAATGGCTGCATAACGTTTGGTGGCATTAGGGTCCTGATGACCCAGTATCTTCTGCACTATATGGTAAGGAACATCATTATTGACAAGGTGTGTAGCCAGACTCGCACGTATTGCATGTGGACCACGTTTTCTTGAAGCAATATTAATACCGCTATTCATTAGATGTGTACAAACGATTGACCAGATAGAGCTACGTGAAAGCTTTCTGTAGGGAGCTGAACTACGAATAAAAATATATCACAATCAGAATCAGGCCTTCCATTCTGGATATAATCCTGCAGTGCCTCCGACACTTTTTCAAGCAATTTCATCTGATACTTAACGGATGTTTTTGACTGCAAGAATGCCACTTGTCCATCACTGATTTCTGAAAACTTCAAAGATGAGATATCATTTGCACGAAGACCGTAGGAAACAGACAGTGCCATGATAGCATAATTACGTTTCCCAATCCCAGAAATTCTTTCGATACTGTTCAGCAACTGGATAAGCTCTTCTTCCGTGTATATGGAAGGTAATTTTTCCATAGATGAATACCTAGGGACTGCTTTTGAAAAATCCATTTCAGTCACGCTTTTCTGATATAGGTATTTAAGAAAAGAAGGCAGTTTTTCACAGAACCCTTGCTTAGACTTAATATTTGAAAATGCAGTACCTATGTGTATAAACCTCATTAATTTTAAATCAGTGACTGATTGTTTCTCTAACGAATCGAGAAATTGCTTGGCATATATACATCTGGTTTCAACAGTGGAAGGGCTGTATCCCTTTTCTTGCATATATGCCGTATATGAATCAATAACAGGAATAAATATATCTGGACAAATTGTAGTTTGTTTAGTGTGAATTGTTACAAATGGTTTGTTTTGTATGTAATCATCCAACGTCTGATAGCTGTTTTTATATAGTTATACCAACGTTTCGATAATCCTGTTTTCGTCAGTTGTTTTTCAAGAAAACCCTGACCAACTGCATGGGAATAATAAGGAACTTTATGATCCTTCATAAAAGTGGTAATTTTCCTTAAAGCACATTGATACACCGATATAGTTGAACATCGGTAGCCGAGAGTAGTCAGCTCACTCATCGTTTCTTCAATGACTGAACTTAACTGTTCTGCGGGTATTGAATTATTCAAGATAACCATCTCCTTTTATATTATGTCAGCCCAGTAATCGGCTGTACTTAAATTATAAAACAAGATGATTATTGATTATCCGAGAAAAAATCATTAAAAGTTAATAACAACAGGGCTTTTCGTAGAACTTCTCGGATAATTATCTTCCTTGGATAATTCAGATTCCATGTCACCATGGACACCCTTGCTTTTGACTATGTACTTACCGCTACAAGGTCGTACGCAGGACTTTCACCTGTTATCGGGAAAATAAAATCTACATGAAT
Source organism: Bacillaceae bacterium S4-13-56 (assembly GCA_040191315.1). Taxonomy (NCBI): domain Bacteria; kingdom Bacillati; phylum Bacillota; class Bacilli; order Caryophanales; family Bacillaceae; species Bacillaceae bacterium S4-13-56. The sequence goes on from JAWJLM010000098.1 coordinate 1,778, forward strand.
ATTAATTAACAGTGAATCTTAACTGCAATAATAAGGAACAACCCCGGACCTTATTGCAAAGGAATGGTTCTAGAAGTAGAACCGTATACTGCCAAGAACATATGTTAATAAGTTAATAATGCTTGGAATGTTTTTGTAAATACAGTAGCGCTTGAAACAGTATCAACAATAGCGGATTGATTGTTGATACAACATTCAGTTTACAAGATGCACATGGTGACATCATAGGTTCTAAAAGATGCTAAAGAAAATCAAGTAGCACTGACAACTCCCACAGCTAAAGCAGTGGGGTTCTAAGATACTAACAAGCTTCTCGTTCCGACTTCTTTTGGAAGTTGTCATGACCAATCAGGTTTTGTTCTATGCGCCTTGATACCCTAATTTACTATCTATGATAGGCGGAAACATCGAAAGGGTTCGATTCACTATTAATTTTCCTAATTGCATCTTCCGATTGATTTTTCCATTCTTTTGATTGCAAGTTGTCTGTTTCAAACATTTGAATTAGGAGTTTCTGTTCAGGGGAACTAGTTGGAGAGGCGAATACAGGAAGATCTTCCACAGCTTCTGTTAATTTTAACCCTAGTAAATGAGGAATATAAGGCTGATTACGCCCATTTTAATATAAGTTTACATAACATAATTACGGTCTATTTAATCATAATTATAGACTCTCTAGCTGTTTTGTGATAATCTTACTAACGAAATAAGTATAAAAGATGGTGAAAACATGGGATTGACAGGGGTATTTTCTGTTTTTATATTTTTGTGGATTATGGTTATGGTTGTATTATTGGCTATAGGTGGATATTTCATGTTCCGAAAGTTTTTCAAAAAACTTCCGAAAGAAGACGGAAAGTCCATACAGGATTGGGAAGATTATTATGTTCAGCAAACCAAAAACATGTGGGATACCGAAGAAAAGAAGCTTCTTGAGGAATTAGTAGCTCCTGTACCAGAGCTATTTAGAGATGTTGCTCGTTCTAAAATTGCTGGTAAAATCGGTGAATTAGCTATAAAACGAAACTACAAAAATATCACACAAGATTTAATTATTGAAGGTTATATTCAAGCAACACCGAAAAGAGATCATAAGTTTTTAAGAAAAACTTTAGACGAAAAAAATATAGATCTATCAAAGTACGAAAAACTTTTTGATTAGCTTAAAATATATTTAGAAATAAATAGCTCTCCCATTGGGGAGAGCTTTTATTGTTGTTGTTCCTTTAATTTTTTTTCTAACTTTATAAATTGAAATAGCATGGCAAGTCGCCATGTAACAATCATGCCAAAAGCTAGAAGGAAAAACATTCCACTTGTTTCTCCAGGAGATATCGTTTGCCCAACGATAAGCTTCAATACAATACGTAACAATAACAAAAAAACGAGTATGAAAACAAACGCCTTTGAAGGTTTTAAATAAATATCTTTCCCTTTTATTTCGAAGCGCGAGCCCCAAATTAATACAGATGAAAAGATGATGCCTACCACCAATGCTTCTAGCACCTCAAAAAAAGTCACCCGAAAATAAGGATGTAAAAACATTAAGGCACCCGTACTCATAAATAAAGGGGGCAAAATAATTTTCTTTCTGGAAGAAGGTTTTTTAGCAGCCCGCATCCGAACAAAAATCATTAAGGAAGCCATCATTGCAGCTACCACAGTACTTGCAATAACCCATAAACTCAAACTTATCAACTCTTTCTAATTTAACGTAAAACACGACGTATTGCATCTAAAACACTTGATTCATCAAAAGGTTTGACAACAAAATCCTTTGCTCCTAATTCAATTGCTTCCATCACTGTCTTTTGTTGGCCTACAGCTGAACACATAATGATTTTAGCATCGGGGTTTACCATTAAAATTTGTTTTATCGCTTCCAATCCGTTTATTCCAGGCATGGTTATATCCATGGTAACAAGATCAGGACTTAATTCTTTATATTTGCTAATAGCTTCCTGTCCATTTTCAGCTTCTCCGACAATCTCGTGATTATCTTTTTGTAATATGTTTTCTAATGTAAACCTCATAAACTTTGCATCGTCTACGATTAAAATTCTTGCCATGGTATATCTCCCTTCCCCCAAAACAAATTAATCATCCGTCGCTATGGAAAGTATAATGGTCATTGTGACCCCTATTACAGTTAAATAGACACCTAAGTCAAATAAAACAGCCGTCGCTAACTCTTTCTTTCCAAAGAAAGGAAAATAAAAGTATTCAAATGTATGGCTCAAAAATGGTTGGTTAAATAAAAAAGAGCCAAAACCAGTGAGTACCGCAATTAGTAAACCAGCTAGAATAAAATTTTTATAATCAAAACGAATAATCTTTTTCATAGACTCAAATCCATAGGCCATATACATTAAAAGTATGGCCGCTGAGGTCATCAATCCTCCAATAAAGCCCCCTCCCGGAGCGTTATGACCAGCTGAAAATAGGTAAATCGAGAATCCTAAAAGAATAAAAGCTATAATTGATGTTGTTGTTTTTAGAATTAAGTCATTGGTTCTAGCCATTTTTTACACCCTTTCACAATTTACTCAATCTGCTAACACTAACATTTTATAGGGTTTCCAAAGGGGAAACAATCTTTTCTTATGAAAAAATCTAGAATCCCTGAAATCCAACTAAATTACTTAAATAAGAAGTTATTAAAGTCATCCAGTCAAAAAACAAAAAGATTCCCATTACTATCATTAAATATCCACCTATTTTCACAATTCTTGTGCTATTTCTTTTAATCCATTGTAGTTTTCCTATAAAGAAGGACATGATTAAAAAGGGAATGGAAAATCCTAAAGAATAGGCAATCATCATTGGAACACTTGCTGTTGGATCTGTCGCAGCTAAGGAAAGGACAGCAGCTAAGATTGGACCTGTACAAGGTGTCCACCCCATAGAAAAAGCCATCCCAATTAAGACGCTTCCAAAATAACCACTCGGTCTCGTTTTAAAATGAATTTTACGGTCCTTTAATAAAAATTCAAAATTAAATATACCAACGATGACCAGCCCAAAAAATATGATAAGAAAAGCTCCAATATATCGAATTATATCCTGGTACTGGAAAAGAAGTTCTCCTACTAAAGAAGTTCCATAGCCTAAAAGAATAAAAATACTTGAAAAGCCAATTAAGAAAAAAATGGTATGAAATAAACTTCTCCTTCTCAACATGGCGTTTTCACTTTTTATATCATGTACACTCATCCCTGTTATATATGACAAAAAAGCAGGGTAAAGCGGAAGGCAACAAGGTGATATAAAGGATAAAAATCCAGCTCCAAAGGCAAGGAGGATGGTTACATCACTCAATTTAATGACCTCCTCTTTCTTGTAACGTTAAACTTTTCTTCAATAAATATTCATCTAACCAATCTTTTATCATTCCATATCCTTCACTAAAGGACGTATAGAAAAATGATATTTTTTGTGATTCATCATCAATTTTATAAGAATATCTTGGATCATAATAGGACATAAGTAAATCTTCAACAAGTACATCATATTCTTTCCGATGAAAAGTTTCAAAGATTTGCTTCTTTTTAATGGGAGTTAAATACTTGGATAAGTGGTTAACGGCTTCTTCAAAGGCTACCTCATCTCTTTCTACTGGATAAGTTTCCAGAATATTCTTTACACGATCTTTTAGTGGCATATCCACATGCAAACGAATCCCCTGTTCCTTTTTTTTCATAAATATCTCTGGCAAAACTACTTTACCAATTCTTCTTGATTCACCTTCAATAATGATAAAAGGTGCTGCTTCCAATTCCCCTAATCTATGAGATAATCTAGCTTCAAATTTCTTTTGACTAACAGGCTCAAGACCAATATGACCAAATATGGATCCTCTGTGGCCGGCCATTCCTTCAAGATCAACAACTGGATATCCTTCATTTTGTAATTGTTCAAGAATATCTGTCTTTAGTGTACCCGTATGACCCTCCAAGACAATAAATGGCTTATCAATAAAAGAACCATGGTTTAAGTAGTCCACAATCCATTTTCTATAGGAGCGAATTCCTCCATTTAATTGCATTAAAGGTAAATTCAACGCAGAGAAAGTGGAAACTATACTCTTACTTCGCATACCTCCTCTTGCACAGTAAACAACCATAGGTACTTGATCCTTTGACCACTCCGCTAGCTGATCATAAAAATACGGCATTTTGTTTGAAAATATCTCTATTCCAGCTTTTATAGCTACATCCTTACCCACTTGCTTGTACAATGTCCCTACTTTTTTTCTTTCTTCATCCGAAAAAATAGGTAAATTCTTGGCATGAGGCAAATGGTATTCTGCATATTCGGAAGGAGATCGGACATCAATAAAATGTAGACGGTCTGTGAACGCCTGATCAATTGTAATGTTTTCACCTATTTTATACATTTTAGATCACCCACACATAATTTTGTCAATATATATTCACCGAAAGTTTTGTGTAAAAAAATTGAACATTTTGTGAAAATATATTATAGTTAAGGTAACAAATGGATTCGATATATTTTATCTCTTGGGGGGAGACAAATGATTCGTACAGCAGTTTCTTTAATTTCAAGTGTAATATTTTTTATGGTCCAAGTTGCAATTGTTGCGAATATGAAAGGCTATGAAGTATTGTACTTCGATAACTACACTTTAACCATTTCCGTACTGGCAATGAACTTTTTCTTAAGCTTTACTATCTTATCACATATTAAACAATGGTACGAAACCGTTCAAGAACAGACTAGTTCACAATTTTAACATAAAAAGCTTTCATCGCAAATGATGAAGGCTTTTTTACAAGATAAAAAAATCTGTCTAGCTCCAGCGGAAAAGCTTCATCGAGTGATCTTCGAAGTTTTTGCCCCGAGTAATCGCACAAAGGAAAGCTACTCGCAGAAACAAGTGCTTTTCTTGTTTCGAAGGGCGCTTGCGCTTTTCTTACAAGATAAGAAAGTATAAAATTTGTCTAGCTCCAGCGCCCTATCGACTAGAGTCGGTTCCCTCCTCTCCATCGATAAGTCAACATCGATTCACTTCGTGAACCGTGTTTCCT
>JAWJLM010000099.1 GCA_040191315.1 Bacillaceae bacterium S4-13-56
GAGTAAAAAGAAAACTTAGCTTGCGCTCATTAGCGAAGGCTAAGTCATCTTATTGGGTCCAATTTATGGTTATTTTTCTTGTTGGTTATTCATAGCACGCATCATTTGATTAATTTTCTTCTGTGACGGTTTCTGACCCATTTGCATCATTAGTGTACGAAGCATTTGTTCATTAATTGGTGGATTTTTCTTCAAGTAGTTCATCATATATCTTCTAGCAATAAAAAATCCAAGTGCAACACCCGCTAATAACGCAGCAATTGCAATTAGGACTACCCATACGGTTTCCATTCAAGATTTCCTCCTTCATGTTGTCTCATTTTCAGTATATTAAATTATAATAGATAAAACAATACTTGTCCTTAAGAAAGCAATACAGGTTTTTGCAATGGAGATACCCATCCATAATGACCAAATTCCATATCCATTACAAAAAAACAAGGATCTAGCTCTCTTAACTTTTCAAAAATCGTATATTCTGCCTCCGGTAAAGTCAAGCCAGCAAGCTGGACTCTATGCTTAAAAAGATCAATATAGACATCAAAATCCATCATTCGAACCTTTCCCCAACCTCTAGGAAGGGATATGGGTCTCGTAATATACATAAACTGCTTGAATAATTGTGGTGTTGTTTTTTCTTCTGCTTGTTTCAAAAAACGATAAACGAGTTCAGGACGCTGATAATAATAATGATAGACTTCAGGTTCAATTAAAAATAGTTTGAACTTATGCATATATACCCCTCCCTATGGAGGAAGTATACTAAATCCCTAGTAAAAAAAATGTCAAACTACGTCACCCTATATAATTTTTTTACAGAATCGAAGGTTAAGCTAATTTGATTGCTTAACCTTCAAAGTTCATACTTCTTATTAAAGTATCCCTTTAACTTTATTCACTACATTTTCAACAGTAAAACCATATTTTTCAATAATAGTTTCTCCAGGTGCAGAAGCCCCAAATGTGTCAATGGCTAGGATTTCTCCCTCGTCCCCAACATAACGATCCCAACCGAATGAAGACGCCATCTCAATACCGACACGTTTTTTCACAGATGAAGGAAGGACTTCTTCCTTATAACTTGCGTCTTGCTTATTGAAGCGATCCCACGATGGCATGCTGACAACAGCAACATCAATTCCTTGATTGCTTAATTCTTTTTGCGCTTCAACTGCTAACTGCACCTCAGAACCAGTAGCTAAAAGAAGTGCATCTGGAGTTTCCTTTTTAGCAGGGCTAACTGTGTAAGCTCCTCGTTTAACTCCTTCATAGGCTTTTTCATTAGCTCCTTCAAGAATCGGCAATCCTTGTCTTGTTAGAATTAAAGCAGTTGGTTGGTCTTTCGATTCCAGCGCAAGTCTCCACGCAACACTTGTTTCATTAGCATCTGCAGGTCGAATAACAGACACATTAGGAATAGCGCGTAAAGCAGCTAACTGCTCTACCGGCTCATGAGTAGGTCCATCCTCTCCGACAGCGATGGAATCATGTGTTAGTACATAAGTAACAGGAAGTCCCATAAGAGCTGATAATCGTAAAGCAGGACGAAGGTAATCACTGAAGACAAAGAAAGTCCCACCATAAACTCTTAGCCCACCGTGTAGTGCCATACCATTTAATGCAGCTGCCATGGCAAATTCACGAACACCAAACCAAATATTTCGTCCTGAATAGTTATCCCTTGAAAAGTCTTGTTCAGCTTTTACCATGGTTTTATTTGAGCCTGCTAGATCAGCGCTTCCTCCAAAGAAATATGGAACTTCTTTCGAAATAACTTGGATAGCATCACCCGAAGCTTCACGAGTAGCCTTCCCTTTTTCTCCAAAAGCGTAATATGGAAGATTCTCTTCCCAACCTTCAGGAAGATCTCCCTTTATTGCTAGCTCAAGTTCTGCAGCAAGCTCAGGATATGATTGCTTGTATTCATCAAATAGAGCGTTCCACTCTTTTTCTACAGATTGTCCATGGTCCTGTACTTTTGTCTTGAAATCTTCATACACCTCATCAGGTACTTGGAAAGGTTCATGCTCCCATTGGTAATTTGAGCGGACTAGCTTTATCTCTTCTTCACCTAGCGGCGCTCCATGAGAAGCTGACTTTCCACTTTTATTTGGAGAACCATATCCAATAACAGTTTTCACTTCAATCAATGTAGGCTGATCCGCATTTTCTTTCGCTGATTTAATCGCTTGACGAATAGAATCAAGATCATTTCCATCCTCCACTCGAATAACTTGCCAGCCATAAGATTTGAAACGATCTTCCGCATTCTCCGAGAAAGATTTATGAAGGTCCCCGTCTAAAGATATATCATTTGAATCATATAGTACGACAAGTTTCCCTAGCTTTAAATGTCCGGCGAGGGAAGCAGCTTCGTGAGAAACACCTTCCATCAAGTCTCCGTCACCACAAATAGCATAGGTAAAATGATCAATCAGTTCCTTTTGGTCTTTATTATATTTTGCTGCAAGATGTCTTTCGGCCATCGCGAATCCAACGGACATAGCTATCCCTTGTCCTAATGGACCAGTTGTAGCTTCTACTCCTTCTGTATGACCGTACTCTGGATGCCCAGGAGTTTTAGATCCCCATTGACGAAAATTTTTTAAATCATCTAAGGTCACGTTATAACCTGAAAGATGGAGTAAGGCATACAATAGCATCGAACCATGACCAGCTGATAACACAAAACGATCTCGATTGAACCAATCAGTATTTTTAGGATTGTGATTCATAAATTCCGTCCATAAGGTATAGGCCATCGGCGCAGCCCCCATTGGCATACCAGGATGACCAGAGTTTGCTTTTTCGATCGCATCTATAGCTAAGGTACGAATCGCATTTATTGACATTTGATCTTGCATAGACATATTTTTGTCTCCTTTCATAATTCCCTATGTATCACCATTATCCTATAACGTACCCCACAAAATAACAAGGTTTTCATTAAATATTTTGTTGAAAACCTTGTTATTGTATTCAAATTAACTTTTGAAGATTAAAAACCTAAGACTAATTCTTTTTAGACCTAGCTTTTAAATCTTTTACTTTTTGAGGTGTTACATCGTTTCCCTCTGGATCTACAATAGTGATCGTCTTTAGATGATTTTTAAAGCTTGCCCTTACATTTTTTAAATAGGCTTGCCTTAGTTCATGTTGTTCTTCTTTTTCTTCTGGTGTCAGTGCTTCTTTTTTTGACTTATTGGCCAGTTCGTTAATTCTTTGAAGCTTTTCTTTAGATAACATGCTTTCAACTCCTCAGTTATATTAGCATTTATTATATTCAACATATTTTCACATCAATCATTGGCTGTCCCCCCACGATAGTTAGCCAACCAAGGGTTGACCTAAAGGCCCTTGAACCAATCGGACATTTACGGGCAGCCAACCATGAAGCAAGCTTCACAACAAGGAGGAAAAATTTATTGTTTTATTTTCATGGGAGTTTATCCCCTACCTACTCTTTTTGTTTCCCTTTAGACTTCAGGTGGGGGTATTGCTGCCCGTTCATGCGGGATAAAGAAAATAGAGACAAGATCTATAATAGACCTTGCCTCTTTTCATCCTATAGGTTTTCAGTTTGCTTTTCAAGTTTTGTAAACTCGTTGTAGCGACGATTCACCGTTGCTTTTGACACATCATAGCCCATCCCTTTTAATGTGGAAGATATCTCTGCGAATGTCATTTTCTTCTCTCTTAATCTAATAACTTCTTCTATAGGAAAAGAGATTCTTTCTTTCCCTGACGACTGGTTAATACGAGCCAAATTTTCCTGAGGACGGTATCCATTATTGACGGCTCTTCTCATACCTCTTTTAATTTTTATATTATGAATTTTCCTTTGGTACTCTTCTACTATAGAAACAATCTGCAAAACCATAGAGTCTGCATCAGATATCTGAAGATCCCCACCTTCATTGTTTGACAAGACTTTTACTTGTAGTCTATTTAGTTGGTGGATAAGTGCGAGCTTGGCGTTTCCTCTCCCTAGCCTAGTATCATCTTGGATCAATAGTACATCTGCAGCCTTAGAGGAAAACCAGTCGAGTAATTCAAATATCCCATCTCTATCCACTTCATATCCACTGGCTCTTTCCATTATGACATGTACAACCTCTAAATTCTCCTTCTTAGCTAATGTTATTAATTCTTCCTTTTGCCTGTTCAAAGAAGTTTCCTGGGTATGTTTGTTAGTTGATACCCTACAATAAATAATCGCCTTCATTCTAGAGACTAGAGTACAAGAACATTAAGCTAAGAATAAAAGATACAAAATAAGCAACGTCTTGTTTAGATACATTTTGAAACATTTGAATTCCTCCTTAGAACTAGAACTTACGTTCGTTTCTTGTATTTTATTATATATTCGAACATTCGTTCTTGTCAATATTTTTTTCGAACGAATGTTTGTTTTTAATTGGAAACTATGATATAATAACGGTAATAATAGGATACGAGAGAGGGAGAATAAATATGACTATCATTTCTAAAAGGCAGGAGCAGATTTTAGAATATATTAAAGAACAGGTATTGCATAAGGGCTATCCGCCTTCTGTAAGGGAAATTGGTGAAGCTGTTGGTTTGTCATCCAGCTCTACTGTCCATGGGCACCTATCACAGCTTGAAAAAAAGGGTTATATTCGTAGGGATCCCACTAAACCTAGAACAATAGAAATATTACATTTGGATGAAGCTGGTTCTACACCAAAAGGAAACGTCCATTACGCTCCTGTTATTGGAAAGGTTACTGCAGGTGAGCCTATCACTGCTATAGAGAATATAGAAGAGTACGTTCCAATTCCAGAAATGTTAACAGGTGGAGGAACAGATGATGTGTTTATCTTAGTCATTGACGGGGAAAGTATGATCGAAGCCGGTATTCTTGATGGTGATATGGTCATTGTAAGAAAGCAACAAAGCGCACAAAACGGGGATATCGTAGTAGCTATGACAGATGATAATGAAGCGACCGTAAAACGTTTCTTTAAAGAAAAGGACTATATTCGATTGCAACCAGAAAACTCCACAATGGCACCAATTATTTTGCCTAATGTAACCATCTTGGGGAAGGTAGTAGGATTATATAGACATATTCAATAGAGCAAAGTCTAAAAAACCTCCTTTTCACTAGTGAAAGGAGGTTTTTTAGTTTATTAAATACATAGTACTACTAAACTAATATTGATTGTTTTTCCTTTATTCCACCTCCTTTATAATTAGGGAAAATTCCTCTTAAAGTTCGCTTAATATTACAAATCACACCCTATAATAGTGTTCATTATAAGACTTAATATGTATTTTTAGTTTTTTTAAAACTAAAACAGCATCTATTTCGAAATAGGTAACGTCATAAATATAAATACACCAAGTACAAGTTTTATATCTAGAGGTAAAGGATATGACTTAGAATGGTATTTTGGTAAGGGTTGAGATTAATGATAAAAAAAGGAGGAAACGGAGAATGTATTGAATTATACGGTATAAAAGACAAATCAGCTTAGTAATATTATCTTTAATGATTTTCCCACTAGTTTTTATTAATATTGTTTCAGCTAATGAAATTAGAAATGAGAAAACACTGGAGACTAAAGCCGCCAAAATTTTTTTATATGATTACAACAAACACGGTAGTGAAAAATTTGAACTGGTTACAGATAAGATAGAAAAAGGGGTTACTGTTGCTATCTTTGGTGACGATATCAGCAAAGTAGATGTTTATCCACTTTTCCATGAACTTAGGGTACCAGTTACTTTAACTAAAGAAGAGGATCAACAAATTAAAACTAATTACGTAGATTTGTTTGATAAAGAAGACTTAGAGAAAATGGCTAGTGTTGAAGAACCCAAATCAAATCATTCCATAATGCTTGAACCAAATATTAAAAACTTTACTCCTTTAATTATTCTAAAACCTAACAACGGTAAAGTGTTTGCCGATTTTCACGAGATTACTGTTAAGGATATTAGTAAAGTAAATAAAGGCCAGCTTCAGAAATATATTCGGGACTATATAAAAGAAGAAAAAGTTCTTTCAATAATAGAAGATTATGAGAATGCAGTTTCTGAAAAAGTAAGTACAATGGCTACAAGTGCTAGATTTCTAGCTTCAATTAGAAAAACACAAACTTTTCATGGAGATTTCTACTTTGCAGGGTATACCCGCTATTGGAAAGAGGCAGGTAAACATATAACTGATTACCTAATCTATGATAATGGAGATAATGAAATAGGCTATGATCACTTAACAGTAGTTGCTGAAGCGGAAATACATAGTTTTCCATATCTTAACCCAAATGGACCTCCTTTTGTTACCGAGGCATACGAGGGTAAACTTGATAACTATTATTCAACCGATATTTTAATAGATTATGCGCCGGACACGTCCGCAAAAACATTAAACAACAGTGGTACTTACAATTTCAATGTTGGATTTCCTTGGACTGTATCGTTTGGATATTCATGGCATGGTAAAAGTAGAACAACGATGAAAGGTATCGGAAATAAAGAAAATCAACTTTATTATAATTACTTCTATAACGGGGGAACTTACGGTCTTTCTACTAGTAAATTTACCGCTGAATATTCAGCTATGTATAAGAGTAGAGGTACTCTTTTAAAATTAAACTATCAGAATTTATTTGGAATCAATTTATCAGGCTCAGCTACTGGTTATGATTGGTATGGAAAAAATTGGTACGTATTATCTTATGATTATTAATAATTATTTATGAAACCAGCTCATTCTAGGTTGGTTTCTCTCTCCATATATTTTGTAATCCATAGTAAATCTAATGTATCTTATATATAAGGTTTTAACAAAATATAGAAAACGGTGATTAATTTGTATAGGAAAATAGGAATTATGTTAATAGCAATGTCATTATTGTTATTTTCTTTGTTAATGTCAATGAGCGCTCTGATATCTTCTATCTATCTTTTAGGGGATTTAGGAGAATACTTATTCCCTAAAACTATCTATGTACCTACAATATTAGTCTTTTTAACTGGAATAGTATTATTATATGTTAATAGAGAAGAAAAAGATGATGATTAAACCACCCTCGAAATTGAAGAACTTTTAGAGGAACAAATACAACTGTGAATGCTAAACTAAAATAGACCATTATTGCTAG
>JAWJLM010000100.1 GCA_040191315.1 Bacillaceae bacterium S4-13-56
TTCATACGGTTCTTTCGAATGCCAAAGCGTTTGTGGGCGGGACTTTCCATGGGCTGGACTCCAAACATTTGCAATCTTATTTAGATGAATTTTGTTATCGATTCAATCGACGTAAATTTGAAGGTGAGTGGTTCAGTCGCTTACTAAAGCTGTGTGCATCTTCAAGCACTATTACTTATTCTGAGCTAGTGGGATAATCATTAAAGAATTTAATTTGACGATTACAAAGAGAATCGTTTTGATGGGTTTAGAAGTAGAACATTGGGTAAAGAATTCCTTCTCATTAAAGTGTTGATTTAACAAGCTCAAACAATGATATAATACCTATTGACTAAAAATGGACACTTCGATGGATGAATTCCCCATCGAGGTGCTTTTTATTTGCTTGTTATTACTTTGAGGATAAAGAAAACCTACCTAAGTCTGCTTCTTAAAGAAAAAAAGCTTGGTGTATATAGCAAACATTAAAAAGGATGTCAATACAGTTCATGAAAAATTATTTTTTTAGTAATATCTTTTTTAACACATTGTGAACAACTGAACTTTACTATTTAATGATACTACAAATCATGATAATCTTAAGTCAGAAAGAGAACAACAAACCAACCGAAGAGGTTGGAAGCAATCATCAATTATTTTATTAAACCCAAAGGAGTGGGGAAAATGTTTGTTAAATTATTAAGAGAGAACAATGTTGTGGCTGCTGTTTTGACTGTTTTCCGTGTATATCTTGGTTGGCAATTCCTTCATGCGGGTTGGGGAAAAATCACTGGTGGTGGATTTGATGCAAGTGGATTTATGAAAGGTGCGATTGCCAATGCAACTGGCGACCATCCTGCTGTTCAAGGCTGGTGGGCAACATTCTTAGAAAACGTAGCCCTCCCATCTAGCGGATTATTCAGCTTCCTAGTCATGTGGGGAGAATTATTAGTAGGTATTGCACTTATCGCTGGTATTCTCACTACTTTTGCAACCATTATGGGAATGACTATGAACTTCGCATTCCTATTCTCTGGAACTGTAAGCACAAATGCTCA
>JAWJLM010000101.1 GCA_040191315.1 Bacillaceae bacterium S4-13-56
CATCCGCAAGTTCTATCAAAAAGACAACAAGGTAACAGCATAAATAAAAAGACCCCTTGCTCCCAAGTTAGAGCAAGGGGTCTTCTACTTTAACGATCTCCACCCAATAGATCAAATATTCCATTGGGAATACTTCCTTCACCTTTAGATCCTCCATTTTTTGGCATAGCAGCAAACACTCGGCTAGCCAGAGGACTAAATGGTAGTGATTGAACCCAAACGGTCCCTGGTACTCTTAAAGTAGCGAAATATAATCCTTCCCCACCAAATAATTTTTCCGATAAACTCAATGTTATAATCCACATTACCTGTCATGCCAACTAAACACCCCGTATCGACATGTAGAACTTCACCAGGTTGTAAATTTCTTTGGTGAATAGTTCCTCCAGCATGAACAAATGCCATTCCGTCTCCCTCAAGTTTTTGCATAATAAAGCCTTCTCCACCAAAAAAGCCAGTTCCAATTTTTCGTTGGAATTCTATACCTACCGCAACGCCTTTCGCGGCTGCAAGAAACGCTTCTTTCTGACAAATGATTTTTCCATCCAATTCACTTAAAACCATAGGAATAATCTTTCCAGGATAAGGTGCGACAAAGGATATATGTTTCTTACTCGTTCCTTCATTTGTAAAAGGCGGTCATAAATAGACTCTCACCAGTGATTACTCTTTTTCCTGCACCAATTAACTTCCCTACCAATCCTGAACCTTGATTCGATCCATCCCCATTTGAATTTGGTCATCCATCATCATGCTTCTGCGATGACAGTTTCCGATGGGTTTAATTCCACCTCAACAAATTGCATGTCATCTCCGTATAACTTGTAATCCACTTCATGGTTATTCGCAGGTCCATCACTCCTTATTTATCAATATTTCTAGTACGATTTAAATTATGTACTGGTTTCGTTTTTAAGGTTAAGATGATGTAATTCATTTAATAGCCTATTACTATAAAAACATGTATTCTATGATAAGTATAATGAAAATGAAAATAAATATTAGAAGAAGGAATTAGTATGGAATAAAAGAATGGAGAGAGAAAAAAGATGGTACCTGGTTATAACAAAACTTCAATTGTCGCTCTTCTCCTAGCAGGAGCGTTTATTTCAATTTTGAATCAAACTCTAATGATTACAGCCATACCTCCTATTATGAAGGAAATGAATATTACAGCTAATACTGCCCAATGGTTAACAACCATTTTTATGCTTGTAAATGGAATCATGATTCCCATCAGTGCTTTTTTAATTGAACGTTTTACTACTCGACAGATCTTTTTGACAGCTATGAGTGTTTTTGCGGTAGGAACAATGGTTGCAGGGATTGCGCCAAACTTTGAAATATTAATTCTTGGCCGAGTAATACAATCTAGTGGTGCGGGAGTTATGTTACCTCTAATGCAGACTGTGTTTCTAATGATTTTTCCAGTAAACAAACGTGGTTCCGCTATGGGGTTAATTGGATTGGTTATCTCATTTGCTCCTGCCATAGGTCCTGCTTTATCAGGTTGGGTAACCTCACACTATAGCTGGAGACTTTTGTTTTTTATCATTCTTCCAATAGCTTTGATCGATATTTTAATTGCCGTATTTGCACTAAAAAATGTAACAGAGACCACAAAGCCAAAGGTAGATGTTGCCTCCATTATTCTATCCTCTTTTGGATTTGGAGGATTATTATTTGGATTTACAAGTGCAGGAAACTTTGGATGGTTAGATATTCATACGATCTTTTCATTATTCATTGGAATAGTTTCCCTAGTCTTTTTTGTAGGGAGACAATTACGGTTGACACAGCCAATGCTGGAGTTTCGAGTATTTCGTTTTTCCATTTTTCCTTTAACGGTGTTTCTTGGTATGGTAACATTTATGGGCTTGATTGGGGTGGAAACTCTAATACCTATGTATATGCAGAATATGCGTGATTTTTCTGCGTTGGATTCAGGATTAGCACTTCTTCCAGGAGCAATTGTATCGGCTCTCATGTCCCCAATTACAGGAAGGATTTTTGATCGCATTGGAGCAAAATGGTTAACTATCTTTGGAATGGGGATCATGACGATTTCTTCTTTTGCATTTACAACACTTGATACTACGACATCCTTTGAATTTATAACGATTGTGTATACGATTCGTATGTTTGGATTATCGATGGTGATTATGCCAGTGGCAACCGCGGGACTTAACCAACTTCCTAAACGGCTAATCCCTCATGGTGCAGCTATGGATAATACTATGCGGCAAATTGCAGCATCAGTAGGAACAGCTCTTTTAGTAACAGTTATGACTACCACTGCTTCTCAGGCAAACGTTGACCATGCGGATATTCATGGGATAAATATGGCTTTTATGGTAGTGACGATATTATCCTTTATAGGGTTAATCTTAGGGTTCTTTGTGAAACAATCTTCACCAAATGTGGAGGATGAAAGAGTAGAAGGATAGAGAGGTGCTTGGTAATTTCTTTTTATAAAAAACTGACATCTACCTTAATAGTGATGGGCTTTAAAGAGCCTCCTAGTATAAAGGAGGGGGTAGTTCACTAAAAGAAGAGCTTGGATTAAGCTCTTCTTTCCCATATGCACGATCTATTTTCGTTGGTTGTTTCCAGGTAGTTTTTCTCCTTGTTCCCCTTTTCCTTGTCGCTTCTTATTTTTTTGATCCTTTCGTTGTTTGTCGTGGATTTTTTCTACAAATTCATTAGTGTTGTCCATTACTGAAACCTCCTTTTATAATTTTCCTCAAGTATTACTATTACCTAATTGAGAATAGTTTATGATGTTAAAAAACATTAGAAGAATGTTAATGAATTTTTGTTCAAACATGATGAAGGGTGTTAGCATACACTTATATGTGTAATATTTCACAAAGTATTGAAAGGACTTGGACATATGAATATTCACAGCAAATTGCTTCTTATTCCGTTGAGTCAGGAAAAAAGAAAGCACCTCAAACTTTTGTTTTAGCAATAGTCTGTTTTTTTCTGTGAGGCAGTCTATTTGTTGCTGGTGTATACTGGGTAGCCTATCTAAGAACTAAGCCTAACGCTTCTCAGCGAGCAGTCCAAGAGGAATATTTCTTGTCTATGGTAGGGTTGAAAAATTTTGATCAAAAAAACCAGACCAATTATTTTTGGTCTAGTGAGTTTGTGATGATTTGATAATAATCATGATCTAATATTATTGCAGAGTAATAAAATTTGCTATCCACTATGGCTGAAATATGTTTAATGTAGGCTGGAGTAACATTTTCTCCTTCGAATTCTTGAGTTTCAGTGTTATACCTTCCTTGTATCGGTTATAAAACTTTTGTTTAAAAAGAAGACAAGTGGATCAGATTCCGAAATAACATCTCGGCCTATAAGTAATCTTGAATCATAATCCAGTCCCATTAGGTTTGAAAGAGTGGGTAATATATCTAAGCTCGAGGTTGGATCTTCTATCGTAATAGGATCCATATTCTTTGTGTAAAGAATAAATGTACTTTTATATAAATCGAAATTTTGGTCAACTTTTTTACCGGAAAGTTCCTCGATTACCTCGTTCTCTAACCCATATGGATAGTGGTCAGCACTTAAAGCGATGAACGTTTTATCAGCAATTCCCTTTTCCTCAAGTTTTTTGAGCAAGTATTCGAGCGCGCGGTCCAATTCAACTTGTGTGGCAAGGTATGTCTTACTAGCATCAGAATATGGCAAATCCTCCACGTATTTTTTATTTTTCATCGCCATCTGGTTACCAAAAAAGTTGTATTGCATATGTCCACTAACGGTCATGTAATAGGCATGAAATGGTTGGTCATCAATATATTCAGGAATGGAAAGCTCCATCATTTCCAAATCAGACTCTGGCCAGGTTTTTTTCACATGTAATCGATTACCTACTCCTTTATACTCATAACCCATAGATGAGAGATATGGCGCTTATAATATTTATAGGAATGATTATGATAGGCCATAGATTTGTAGCCTAGTTTGTTTAATTGATTACCCATGGCAAAAGGTATATTATTGTCCCCTGATTCAAAGAAACTCCACACTCCGTGTCTGGGGACAAGACTTGTGGTGGCTACATACTAACCATCAGAAGCGCTAACCTCCCAAAGGGGGTTATAAAAATTTGTGAACTTGTATCCTTCATTAGCAAGTTTATAAAGTGTAGGAGTAACTTCTTTATTAACTGCATAAGAGGAAAAACCTTCGGCTGTAATAAGAATTAAATTATATCCTTCATATACTCCTGTAAATTCATTTTTAGGGGTAGGAGTAACACTTTTAAAATATTCATGCATCATCTTTAAGTCTTCATTGGTTTCGTTAGCAATGAGCTGATCAAAATCTATAGGTAGTGTGTTAAATTCGATGATAACAGGCTCTTCCTTGTTCTCCTCTTTTTCTTCTAGAGGAGGTGTGGTTTGGTTTTTTGATTCATCCTTCTCGTTTTCTAGCTCTACATCCATATTTTCCTCATAAGGGGAAGCTGCCTCAATAACGGGAGACCAGCCGGTGCGTAATCTTTGCATATCTATTCTCATGGTTGTTAATAACCCTAATTTTTTTTAATGATTTCATTGGATAGCTAGTTTTAAAGTAGAGGTCATAAGCTGAGAATTGATCTTTTCCAGCCGTATAAATAGTAGTAATTCCTATTAGATGAATAATAATGATCAAGCATATGATACCTAGTCTATGGAGGCTTTGTTTTGCTAAAGGTCATTAACTTTCTACTAAAGAAAAGGAAAATTAGAGTGGGAAGAAGGAATAAAAAACAAATCTTCCGTCAAGTGCTGGCGCAGGAAAAATTCCTTCAAAGGGATAAAGTAAGGATGAACTAGTTTGATACACCCATTGAACAAAAGGGGTACTCTGATTAGCGTCTAATAGTTTTAGTATCACTCTAATTCCTAAAATGAATTGAGCAATCCCAATGACAGTATTAATCAGATAAACTAATACGGCTGTATCTCTCATGCTCACTTTCTTTGGTTAGTTTCTTTACTTCCCTTTATGAATTCCTTGTAAACTAACCTATGCAAAAAGGTGGATGATTAGGAAAAAGAAAAAGAGGAATGCAAAATATCGGTGATATCTTCTCCGTTTTCCAGAGGATGTTAGTTTGCGAAGATACCCTGTAAAAAGAACGCCACATAGTGATAGTAGTGTTAATATTCCTGTTGTGGTTGTTACATTCATAGAGTTCAATAGATATAGCATGGTTGAAGCGTGAAAAAGAACAAATAGGGTTCCTATAATAGCAATTGCCACATGGAAACGAATAAAAATTCGAGTAAATGTTACTAGTTTCTTTCGAAAAAGGCTTCTTTTCATATGACTTATTGAAAAAAGAAAAGCATACAAGACAATGGCTAGAGAATAGTAGATAAAGGCAAGTTGTCCCCACTGTTTTCCCATTGGATAACTAACTTGAAAGTCTAAATAGAATATCAGAATAGGAATGGTGAGAACAGATACAATGGTTATTGCTTTGGCAACATTTAGATTGTATAAAAATTTTAATAAATTATTTTTGTTCAACAAATAAACCTCCTATGCTCACGAGAGTTCACCCCAAGTGTAACATAGGAGGTTTTATAGATTAAAAGATAAGAAACAAGAGAGTAATTATAATGAGTATCCATAATAAAATAATCAAACTACCGCTGATCCAATTTTTGGGAAGCGCTTTTCCCTGATTAAGTTTAGCTTTAGCCCTACAGTCCATTAGAACCTCGTTAGAAATCAGTTTGAGGGATAGCCAAATTCCTAAAGGTAATAACAAAACGTCATCTAGATAGCCTAAGATGGGTATGAAATCTGGAATAAAATCAATCGGACTAAGGGCATAGGCTACAACAGATAAGACAACTGTTTTCGTGAACCATGGAACTCTTGGGTCCTTATAAGCAAAGTAGAGAATTAGTAATTGGCGCTTTAAACTTTTTGCCCAACTTTTTAATTTTTTGAACATGTGAAAGCTCCTTATCAGTGATGGTGATGATGTCCACCACTGTCATCCTGAGGCATGCAACAAATAATAGTGTCCTCATGGGGATGGTCTCCTATTTCAAGTTGAATAGTCGCATGACTTATTTTTTTATGCTCCAATTGATGTTCGATTTCTCTTAAAATGCTTTGGCCTTCCTCAATAGTTGCATTTTGATCAAGAACAACATGGCAGGATAGGGCATTTTGACCACTCGTAATACTCCAAATATGGAGGTCATGAAGTCCAATTACACTTGGTACACTTTTAATTATTTCAATGACTTCTTCCATATTAATATTTTTTGGTGTTCCCTCCATTAATACATGAATGGATTCCTTCGTGACTCTCCAACCACTCAGTAGGACTAAGATAGCTACAATGACACTGGCAAGAGGATCTGCCCATCCCCATCCCAAAAACATAATAAGTAGAGCAGCAATTATAGCACCCACTGAACCTAGCATATCTCCAAGCACATGAAGGAAAGCGGCTCTTAAATTTAAATTATCCTTTGTGTCTCCTCTCAAAAGAATCCAAGCTACAGTGATATTAACAATTAATCCTAAGATCGCAATTACTAGCATTCCCGTTGAAGCTACCTCGGGAGGATTGATGAAACGGTGATAGGCTTCATAAAATATATATAAGGCAATGAGAACAAGTGTAACCCCGTTAAAAACGGCGGCTAGAATTTCAAAACGTTTGTATCCAAAGGTTTTACTATAGTCAGCTGCTTTTTCCCCTAGTGAAAATGCCAAAAGGCCAATTCCTAGCGAAATAGCGTCACTAAGCATATGACCAGCATCGGAGAGAAGCGCTAAACTATTGGTTAATAACCCTCCAATTAATTCTATAATCATAAAGCATGTTGTTATAAGAAAGCTAATCAGAAGAGCCTTCTTGTTGGCTCCATGTGTATGGCTGTGATCGTGACCACCAGACATTCTAAATTCCTCCTAACCCATTAATGATGAAGTGCATGATCAATAGTTTGCTTAAGAATCATCATGACATGCTCATCATCGTGAGAATAAAAGAGAGTTGTTCCTTCTCTTCGATATTTGACCAATCTTAAATTTTTCAAGAAACGTAATTGATGTGAAACGGTTGATTGTCTTAATTTTAGAGTTTCTGCAATTTCATTCACAGAATACTCTCTATTGAAAAGTAAATGTAAAATGCGTATTCTTGTAGGATCTCCAAGGGCCTTGAAAGTCTGAGAAACAACAAATAGAGTTTCTTCATCTAAATCGTTTGACTCTGAATTTTCTTTAATATGGTCATCCATTTTTTATCGTCTCCTAAGTAGAGATTCCTTTTTATCGATATATGAGCATGTATTCATATGAACATCTTATGCAATCATTTCATAAATGTCAATTTGTTTTTCTATATTCTATGCTCAATTAAAAAGACCCAACTCCTATAAGTTGGGTCTGCATTCGAAATATCAATTATTCAGTTACAACAAGTTCAAAGTTTGCAGTTACCTTTACTTCTTTTCCGACTAATACGCCACCAGTTTCTAAAGCTGCGTTCCATGTTAGACCGTAATCTTCACGGTTAATTTTTCCTTCTACATCAAAACCAGTGATTGTGCTGCCGTCCATCGGGCTTTTTGCAGTACCATTGTGCTCCACTTTGAAAGTTTCTGTTTTGGTTACTTTGCGAATTGTTAAGTCACCAGTCACTTCATATTCTCCATCATCAACTTTCTTTACAGACTTGCTTACGAAAGTAATATTTGGAGTATTTTCAACATCAAAAAAGTCTACAGAACGTAGGTGATTGTCACGATCTTCGCTATTTGTGTCTACAGAAGCTGCATCGATAGTTACCTTTACGGAAGAGTTTTCAAGGTCATTTAAATCGCCATTGAAATCGACATCAAACGCTGTAAATTCACCCTTTGCTTTTGCCACCATCATATGTTTAATTGAAAAAGTAATCGCACTGTGTACATTGTCTAATTGATAAATTGCCATTTTCTAATTCCTCCTTAATATTCATAAAAATTTATATTTATACGCCTTTATATTGCACACTTACCCACAACCGATGGGGGATAAATCATAAAATTTACCCACTAACCAATTTGATACGATTCCCTGCAGGATCAGTGGTGTAGGTTACGCCTGAAAGAGTTTCTACTCTTTCACCTAACCTCTGAATTGTTTCCCCAAGGGATGATTTTGATGGATACTGAATCGTAAAATCCTGCATACCAACACTGTTCTCACTAGGGGTGGGAACACCTACCCCATTCCATGTATTTAATCCGACATGATGATGATATTGATTCGTAGACAAAAATAATGCTTGTGATCCATAGGACATGACGACATCAAAGCCTAACAGATTTACATAAAAATCACGGGCTTTTGGAATATCATCAACATGTAAATGAATATGTCCCAGGACAGTTTCTATAGGTAGCCCATTCCATTCGTCAATAGAAACGTGAGTCAACAATTCTTCGGCATTTAAAGGTAGAGTATCCATACTAACTTCTCCATTTTTCAGCCAGTCTTCTGGAGGGCGATCACGGTAAATCTCAATTTCATTTCCATCTGGGTCAGCAAGATAAATGGCTTCACTTACTCTATGGTCTGATGCTCCCTGAAGAGGAGTTTGGTGTTCTAAAGCGTGCTTTAACCAATTGGCAAGGTCTTTTCTTGAAGGAAGCAAAATAGCCAAATGATATAACCCGGTTCGCTTCCTCTCTTTTGGAAAAATCGGATCAGGTTGAACAAGAGTTAAAAGGGCACTAGTTCCATTAGCTGTCAATTTAGCTTCCGAATCAGTTTTTTTCAATACTTTAAACCCAATCACATTTTGGTAAAACTGAAGGGCACGATCTAAATCTTGCACCTTAAGTGTCACATGACTAATAAAAGTTGCTGGGCGTGAATGAAAAGTCATGGATCCACCCCTTTCAAGTAAGACATTTAGTAAATTTAATTAACTAGATTACTTTATGTAAGTAAGTATATATTCCGCACCATAAAGTGTCAATGATTTAGCACAAAAAAAACCAGACGATTTTTTTCGTCTGGTACATGTTTAATTTCTTGCTTCAAATGCTTGCAGGATTCCTGTAATTACTTGAACTGCTTTTTCCATGTTTTCTAAAGAGATATATTCATATTTCCCATGAAAGTTTTCTCCACCAGTAAAAACATTTGGTGTTGGAAGACCCATATAAGAAAGCTGAGAACCATCTGTCCCTCCGCGAATTGGTTTTACGATAGGTTCAATTTCTAAGCTTTTCATCACATCATAGGCAACGTCAACAATCTCTTTCACAGGTTTAATTTTTTCGCCCATATTGAAATATTGGTCATTCATATCCATGGTGATCCGTTCATTTCCATATTCACTTTGAAATTCTTTGACCAACGTTTGTAATAATTCTTTTCTAGACTCAAACTTCTCCCGGTCATGATCACGAATAATATAGGATAACTTAGTCTCTTCCACATCTCCATGGAAAGAAAGGAGGTGAAAAAATCCTTCATAACCATCAGTATATTCCGGTGCTTCTTGTTCAGGTAGGCTACTATGAAGTTTCATAGCAATTTTCATTGAGTTAATCATTTTATCCTTGGCCGTACCTGGGTGAACATTATTCCCCTTGATAATAATCTTAGCGGCTGCAGCATTAAAGCTTTCATATTCTAATTCACCTAATGGTCCGCCATCAATTGTATAGGCGAAATCAGCATTAAACTTTTCTACATTAAATTTGTGTGGACCTTTTCCAATTTCCTCGTCTGGAGTGAAAGCTACTCTTATCTTTCCATGTCTAATTTCAGGATGCTGGATTAAGTAATCCATTACGGTCATAATTTCGGTAACTCCAGCCTTATTATCGGCGCCTAATAAAGTTGTTCCGTCAGTTGTTATCAACGTATGTCCTTTATAGTTTTTTAATTCAGGAAACTCTTTAGGAGAAAGAACAATATTTAGTTCATCATTTAAAAGAATATCCTGCCCATCGTAGTTGTCCACAACTCTAGGATTTACATTTTTACCAGTAAAGTCTGTTGCGGTATCAACATGTGCCAATAAACCAATGGTTGGAACATCTTTATCCGTATTAGAGGCAAGAGTGGCGAATAAATATCCGTTCTCATCTAATTCCACTTCATGCATTCCAATTTCCTTCAATTCCTCCTCTAAATGATGAAGAAGGTCCCATTGCCCTGGGGTGGAAGGGGTGGTTGTACTTTCTTCATTAGATTGTGTATCCATTTTTATATATGTAGTAAAACGCTTAAGTAGTTGTTCTTTCATTTAGTTCATCTCCATTTGTTTAAAAATCGTTTAACAATTTGCCTAGTTTTATAAATAGGTTTGGTATCTTTTCTTTTTCTATTCCATGAAGCAAGCTTACATACACTTGTGAGTAATACCATTTCTGACTCTCTTTTCCTCTTTTAAAGGAAGCCCACATCTCCTCCCCCATTAACTTTTCCTTTTCAATGGCAGAAGACAAGTTGTCGATTTTATCTGCGCATACAACTAGCTTGGCATCCAAAGGAGCATTTTTTATAGTTTCAATGGTGTGTTGCTTCCTTTCTTCCCATGGAAGAGTTTTATCTGGTTCAGAAGCATACTCCACTAACTCTGCCACATAAGGACCAAATAAATCCCTAATTTCCTTTAGTGTACCATCGGTATCTTCTACGACATCATGCAATAGTCCGGCAACAACTGTATCTTCATTATAGCCCTCGTGTAAAAGTAACATTCCGACGGCAAAGGGATGGGAAATGTAGGGGATTTGATCGGTTTTTCGTATCTGTCCTTGGTGCTTTTTTGTAGCATAATCTATAGCTTTCCTAATTTTTTTCAAACTTCACACCTCTTCAACAGAATAATTCCACTAGCATAACTATCATATAACAGGGGGAGGAAGAGATAAAGAATTATTGCTACAATAGGCTGTGCCCTGTTATAGAATAACGTATTTTAAAGCGTGTAGGAGGGTTTATTTTTTTTATTTATACAAATAATATATTCATACTAGATTTAGGAGGATATGGATGAGAAATAGTATAAAAACGGCTGTAGATCAACAAATAATCACTAAACAAAAAAATATAATGGAAACGTTCGTTTCTATCATCCGAAACTAGTGAGGACCATGAGAAAGAATTACGAAGCTTTACTTTGGAGTATTGCTTTACCAGGCTTTGGCCAATTTATTAACCAAAAGATTATTAAAGGAATTGTATTCTTATTTTTAGAATTTGTAATTAATGTAAGAAGTAATTTTAATATGGCCATATTATATTCATTTAATGGGGAATTTGTAAATGCTGACTTGGTTCTAGATTATCAATGGTTAATGTTTTATCCTTGCTTGTACATGTTTTCTCTTTGGGATGCTTATCGGGATGCTAATGAAATCGAACAACCATATGGGTACCTCCCTTTAGCTTTTGGAGCATATTCCGTTACCGTTGGATTAATGATATTCAGAAAAGTATCGATCTTTGGGGTCAATATTGGACCTGTTTTTACCCCGATGGCATTTCTTCTTCCCGGCTTATTAATTGGCTATTTGTTACGAAAAATATTGATAGCTTCTCATGAAAAAAAGGATTGAACTGAAAAGGGAACAGTGAAAAAAAGGTCCTGGACTATTACAAGACCTTTTTCTTATAGCTTCAGGGCGTTTGCGCTTTTTTTAATTCCCTACATATCTGGAATAGAGTGATTTTGCTTTTGTTATATCGTCTGTACCTTGAATTAAGACGCGCCCATCTTTAAAGAACACCATCGTTGTCTCATCATTTGGAGAAAAACGAAGAAGGAATGGGTTAGACTCTATTTTCCCACTGCCTAACAGTCTTTCTTTCATGGCCTGTAAGTCCATACTCGTATTTTTGTTGCTATTGATTTGTATGGAATCACGTCCACATAAAAAGGCGTATGTCTCCTGATCTGTTTGATTGTCCAAAAATTCAAAGTGTTTTTTTCCACAAGCAGGGCATTCTGGATTTCTTCCCTTAGAGATGTTCATTTGAAAAGAGGAACTATTCCATATATCAAATTCCTCAAGATTTGGGTTAGTTGGAGCTCCAACTAATACTTTTAATGCCTCCGCCGCTTCAAAGGATCCAATAATATCTGTAATGGGAGAGATAACTCCAATCGTATCACAGGTTTCGCCTAACCCTTGTGGTGGATCTGGAAATAGACAACGGTAACAAGGTCCCTCATTTGGCAGTATGGCTGCAAACATACCCCGTGAACTTACTGCACCTCCATAAATCCATGGTATCTGGTGTTTAACAGCCACATCATTAATTAAGTATCGTGTAGCAAAATTGTCCGTACCATCCACAATAACATCAACGTCTTTTAGTAGGTCCTCGGCATTGTTAGGGTTTAAATCAGAAATAATTCCTTCTACCTGAACTCCAGAATTGATTTTCTTAAGTTTATTTGTCGCTGCAACTACCTTTGGTAAATTTTCATTTGCATCTTCTTCATCAAATAGAGTTTGCCGTTGAAGATTGGATGTTTCTACGAAATCGCGGTCTATCAATCGCACATATCCGACACCAGACCGAACGAGATGATTAGCTATTACTGTTCCTAGAGCACCTACTCCAACCACAGCAGCTCTACTAGTTAGAAGTTTTTGTTGCCCCTCTTTTCCTATAGGTTGGAATAGAATTTGACGAGAATATCGTTCGTACATAATCCACCTCACAAAACTGACATATAACTTTATTATAAATCATATACTTTTGTATGAAAACAGACCCTGTAAAACTTTT
>JAWJLM010000102.1 GCA_040191315.1 Bacillaceae bacterium S4-13-56
TCGACAAATTCCGGGGCGTCACTGTGACCAAGTACTTATTGCTTGATCCGTTACTCATCGACTTTTACATACAAAATTCCGCATAATTTAAAGGTTATTTCCAACTTTTGTCTAATTGTATCAATATAAGGACAAAAGGAGGTATAATAATGGAATTTTATTACCCTGTTTTAAGACATTCAAACTCAGAAATGAACGCATTGAAAAACACCTGGGATTCTACAAAAGAGAGGATCATCCCTATTATCGAAGGGAAGAGAATTTCTCGAAAGAACAAAGAGAAGTGGGACAAAACTCTAAATAGTTCTGGTAAATTCTTAAAAGAGAGAGTAGGTGACAACCTATTCATTTATGATTTTAAGAATATTTTTGATAATTTGAAGGATCATTCTACTGAATTATTGAAAGATGGTTTAAACCCTATCGATTTCTTATTCAACAAATTTGTTGAGAGCGAATTAAAGTTTATACCATGTATTGATCACGACTCTCCTCAGTGGCTAATAGAAAGTGTAAAAAAGCAAAATCCCACCACAATAGCCATTAGAATAAGGTATCACGATATCCAACCTGCGTTGTATACCACGATAAATACATATGTGGAAAACATTATACAATCTGAATTCAACAACAAATCTGTTTATATAATTTTTGATTTTAAAGATGAACTTAATGAAGTAGAAATAAAGAAGAACACCAAACACTTCAATAATGATTATAAGAAGATCTTATCAATAACTAGTTTAGATGAAAGTAAAGATGTAGATAAAATGTCCTTTCAAAAAGTATCAGATAGGACTGAATTAACACTATTCAACAAACTTACTAACGAACTCCCTGAATTGTCTTTTTCAGACTATACAACTAGGTTAACTCCCGAACCAGATTTGAAAGATGGTTTTAACATGAACAACTCCTATCTAAAAATTTACTACACGACAGAAGATGGTTATTACTTAGGGAAATCTTATAAATATGATGAGGGAGAGCCCGAGAACTTCCAGGAAGTTTGTGAATTAATTACAAACTCCGGCCTTTACTCAGGGGAAAAATTTACACTTGCTGATGAAGAAATCTATAGATGCTCCCAAAAACTAGAAGAAGTTTTAACACATCAAAAAACTATAGAAATGGCAATTAATCATCATCTTCAGTTCACAATTAATGAGTTGTAAGAATCACTTTTTCTTTCCTTTAATACAGAATATACAAAGGGACGAATTATTGAAAGATCTGCCTCTTCCATAAAGAGACTTATGAGTTTGTTTTTCCTCATTTTTTTAGTCTTTTTTGGAAGACCTAAATGGTCAACTAGGTTTTCAAGATCTTTTTTCCATAGGAGTTTCAGTAAAAAGTGTTTGTCTTGGGACGAAGTTAATCGTCCCTTTCTTTTTGAGATTAAACGGTCCTTTTTTTGACTTACTACACTGACTCCCCACCAAGTTGGTATTATTTCTAAAACATCATCTAAGTATTTAGAACATGTCACAATAGTCATTCTCTCAAATAATTTGTTATAGTATTTAACCTGACGTGGTAATCTGCTTAAGTTATCAGACTCACTCTTTATTTCATACCCATGCATAATACCATTGACAACTGCTACATCAATTCTTGAAGCACCAAAATCAATCCCCAGTTCATTTATTATACATGTGGCAGGATCATGTCCATATTCTTTTATTAAATCATCCAAGAGCAATTTCCTAACATCTGCATCTTTCATTTTCATAATTAATCACCCATTTAAATAATATTAATTACATCAATATTTATCTTTATCCCACTCCATAATACTACTTTTTCACCGATACAAACCGTTTTTTCACATAAATATAATATACCGTGTAATATTGTATTGTTACAAGTATTAGTATAGAAGTCAATATCTTAACTATGTGTGCTATAAATACGTCACTTTTTCGGAATGCTATCTTTTGCTTTGGACATTCTCTTTTCATTCCCATAGGCTGTCCACTTTATTCCTAGGCAAAGGTCGTAAACGATGCGACCATCCTCATGAACTTCCCCTCGCTTAATCAGGCGGCTGAAAATATCATCACGAAATGTAGATCTTCTTCTCAGATGATACTTTTTAATGGTTTCTAACTCTTCCAACAACCAGTTCAAATCGTCCTGCATTTGATTGGCCTTCTCGATCCTCTCGTTATAACTTTCAAGTTCTTTTTCTATGGCCATGATGTTATCCGTCACTTCCTTGATCTCGGTACTATTAATATCAAAATCATCATGCTCGCGGTTGGCCTCTACTTTTTCATACAAATCATGATAATGATCTTTGATTTTATTCCTCAGTTCTTCCATCCGCCCTTGTTCTTCTTCACCTATCCCCGTTTCTTGGATCACTTGTTTAGCTTCCATTATCAGGTGCGGATGGGCCTTCATTTCCTGCAACATATCCATAAAGTTTTTCTCGATAATTTCCTCACGATAACTTTGAGCATCACACGTCGAAGAGAAGTTTTGACCTAACGCAACTTGGCATCTCCAATAATGATAGACTTTTTGTTTGCCATCGGCCTGTTTCACACTATTAGAGGAATGATGAACAAGATTCCCACATGTAGCACAATAAAAGGTTTTGAAAAATGCATCTTGGTTCGCATGCTTCTTCGTATTGTGTATTCCTCTTTTACGACGTTCCCTTTCTTGTTGGGCAGCTTCAAATGTTTCTAGTTCAATGATGGCCGGGTGATGGTCCTCAATTAAATACTGCGGAAATTCCCCTTGATTTCGAACCGTTTTGTGGGCAAGATAATCCTTTGAGTATGATTTCTGAAACAGAATATTTCCTAAGCTTTTCTCGCTTCGTAAGATATAATCCACTGTCTGAGTATTCCATGAATTTTGCCCACCAGGACTCACTATTTCATCTTCCGTTAATCCTTTCGCAATGGCTTTATGGCTTTTGCCGCTCAAGTATTCATCAAAAATCCGCTGTATTACTTTTGACTGTCCCTCGTTAATCAACCAGTCTCCTTTTTCCCCTGTATCATAACCATAAAACCGATGTCCCGGTACATTGAAGATCCCTCGCTCAATTAACTTACGGGTACCCCATTTCGAGTTCTCCGAGATATTTCTCGACTCTTCTTGAGCAAGGGTACTTAGAATCGTTAATAGGAGCTCACTTTTGTCATCTAGTGTACTAATATTCTCTTTTTCAAAGTAAACCCCATGATACTAGTTAGATAAAAAACTATATATAGGATTATATCTGTTAAAAAAACACTAGATATTGTATCTATTCCGTATTTTTAATCTTTATATAATGATGTTTTTACAAAAATAGATACTATGGGAGATAGATGTATTTTTAAATTAAGGCAAACTAATACCAATTAAAACTAAATTTCACCCCATACAAAAAAGCTGTTAGCCTACCAAAAGAAGACCAACAACCCGATATTTTAACGCTTTACTATAGCGGGGGACTAACACCAAAAATATCAAATATCAAGTTAAAGGAACTAACGTTCCTATATTCATTCGACAAATTCCGGGGCGTCACTGTGACCATACCTTATGTTTTAATCCATTGTTTAAACCGCTTGGGCAAATTATCGAGTAGATCAGGAATAACTTGTGTCCCCATTTCAATAGCTGCGAAATAATCGGCATAAGAGAAGTCGTCATCATCTTCATCAAATGTATCCATATAAGTATCGAGCATTGTATCTACTGATTCCATGACCATTTCACGGGAAAGAAAAGCCAGGTTATTTTCAAAATCACCCCAGAAATTCTCGCATTCGAAATAAGTATCCATTTCGAAGCTTAGTGCTTCATCTCGCTTCTTGAGATACTCCTTGAACATAGAATAGCTGGATTTAACTCCATGGAGCAAGTCAAAACCGTTACCAATTAAATATAATGTTGTAGGGTATTGAGTCATATGTTTGCTCATTCAATCACCTCTATCGTCATATGGAAACTTACAAATCTCTTTAAACCTTACACTAATCATTTTTTATTTTTCGCTTTCCACTTTTCATATACTGCTAAGTTGCGAATTATTTCATTACCAGGAGTAACAAAAACAACATTACTTTTTTGAGCTATAGTATTAAGTCCAAGATTCTCTGCGATAATGTCCCAAATACCTTCTTCACCTACTTCTTCAATCCAATAGTTCACATCTTCTGTTTTCAAATTGTACTCAAACTTATTATCAGCTCTTTTAAATTTAGAAACGCCACCAAATTGATTAAAAATGATAATAATCATATTTCTCCTTTCATGTGACCCATTTATATTAACTGTCGAAATTCTTCAATTATTTTGAGGTCGTCCTTATTCAATATGAATTTTTCCTCTAATTGCCTGCTTGCATCATTAAAATACTGCTCCATCTTTCCAATCGCTGAGATTTCCATTGCTAAAAAACGATATTGTTTTTCCTCTGGATTTTGTTTGACAAGGAATTCTACTGTTTTAATTGCATCCGCATGGTATGATAGTCTGGACAATGCTAACGCTTGATTCACCACTAAAATATTCTGGTTCCAATCAATGTGGATAGTTCCATTTGCAACAACCTCATAAAAAAGGCTTGCCTTATCTTCACTTTGTACGGTCAGTGCATCACCAATTAAAATAGCTGCCATCCCATAATTATGAACCTCAATACATGTTAAAATGTCTGTTAACTGTTTATTGTCTAATCTTGTTTGTTTCAATAACCTGGGTATATATCTTTGCAAATAGCTATGAAGTTGTGGAAAATAAGTAACCTTCGTATATTTCTCGTAATAAATTACAAATTCCCTTTCTAAATACAAAGAACTTAGTAAAGTAAGGGAAACTAAGATTTTATTTTGTACTGTTAATTTATCTAGCTGCTGTAAGAGAAAGCTGCTATAGTCTACTTCATTGCCAGAATGAACACCCGCACCGTTTATCCTTCTAATGCCATTATGCTTTGCATCTATTAGAGCTAATGAATGAAATGCATTTATTACTACTAATGGCTCTTTCGAGTTAGTCTTTATCTTAAGTAATTCTATAATATCAATTTCATACACATCTGATATGTCACCGAATACATCTAGCAATAATAGCCTTTCTTCAAGGTTGTTAATATCTGTATATTTACGACAGAGTAATTTAGATAAAATATGGGATGTGCCGATATTGTTTGATTTAAAAATTCGATGTAAGATCCTTATAGTGAATAAATCGTTTTGGTTCTTTTGTAGTTTGTTTTCAATAAATTGATGAACGGTTCGATACTCAGGATATTCATAACTTTTTGCATGCAACCCTTTAGGAATTTCTCTTTTCCACGTAGTTATAACTTCTGAAGAATGAAATGCTCGACCAAAATAGCTGAGTGCATTCTCAATATCCTTCCCTTCTAACAACGAATCCCAAAGGCTATCCATTGTTTCTTCTGTGTAGGATAAGGGAGTAAACCTTTTAGCTGGAATAGATGAATCGTCATAGGCTTTTTTAGGTTGAGTCGTTGTTTCAATTGCATCTGGAATTGGGGTTGGACCCAACTGACTAATCTTTAATGTTTGATCAGTCCTACATACCCGCTGAAATATTTGCAACATGTTTTGGAAAATGGAATAAAGCTCATTTGGATTTAATGCATCAAACTGAGAGAGAAGTGTTTTGATTTCAGAATTCAGATCAATATGTGCACCAATTATGTTCCGAATCCCCCTGAATCTTTCCACTTCATCTAAAATCTTCATATCGCTCTTTACCTTCTCGAAGATTGCCACAGCCTTTTGGATGCCATGCCTCTTTACCACGGTATCTAATCCATCCATATATTGCTTAGCTGAGATTGGAATATTGCGTGTAAATAATGTATCTGCAAAACTTATGACGTCAACTAGTACTAACAATTTAAAGATTAACTTAAGGTCATGTTGTAAGTTTTGATTTAGTACATCAAGTTCATAGTCAATAATTATTCTAAGAGAGTTGAGTATTGCTGGCTTTGTATGAAGTTCATGTGTGTTTATAGCTGAAACAGTATTATAGCGGCTCAAGGCAAGAACATCTGTCCCTAACATTGGCCGCTTTTCTAAATCATGCTTATCAGAAATTTTGTTAATAATAGCTTTATCTTCTTCTTTTAGAATATATTTTTCTCGTTGTCCAGGAACTAGCAGGTTCGTAATTTCTTCAGCAAGCTCGAAAAAAAATATTATCTTTTCCCCTTGAATCTCACTCCATATTTGAATCCTTTCAAAATAATCCTCTTCTTTAAAATGACCACCAAATTTATTTCGTTGTTCTTCAAGGAATTCTTCGTAAAGATTAGATAGTGCATTTAACTCGTTTTTAACCTTTGAATGCTCTATTTTAGAGCGACTTCCCTTCGTCTCGTTATTAACCATGCGTGCATATCTAATGAAATCTGGAAGACGGATCAATATTATTCGTGAAATGACTCTTTTGAAGAAACTACTGTTTTTAATAGTAAGAATTGCATTTGCAATTTGCATGTTCTTTAGAGCATACTTCATTTTTTCTAAAGCCATTTTCGAACCTCCATTTTTCAACTATGTCATTTGCTTAGGATGAACTTCCAGCAAAGTTCAATCCAATAAAACCAAAATTAAGTGTCAAACCTGTTAGATGAATACGTTTACTAAACCTTTAATACTTTTAATAATCATAAGGCATCCCTCCTTCATCTGCTTTGCTGGATTGATTCGTACATCCAATGGACATTGAGGAAAGTCCTTCCTAAAGAAATGACTGTTTACTATAATTCTCAAGACAATGAATATTTAAAAATGTAAGACTCTACGACTTCAGAAGTCTCATGAAATTTTCAGAATAAATTTCCATAACCTCTTGTTCAGGTCTATTTAAAAGCTCAGCTGATTTAGTAAATATAGTATCAATAAAATCTAGGTCGTAACTATGTTTCGTAACATTTGTGAAAGGGGCGTCACTCTCAATAAGTAACTTATCCGTTGGAATTCGTTTAACTACTTCCCTTCCCTTTTTGCTATTAAGCATATTTGTGTTAATTGAAAAATAGTAGCCAAGATTAATGGCCCTATCTAATTGCCTCATTGTTCCTGAAAACCAGTGAAGAATAATTCCATTGTCTTTACTTTCACCTATTATATCCATAACCTTATCCGCTGCTCGCCTACTATGAACACTTATTATTTTGCCTTTATACTGATTACAGGCTCTCATTATTTCTTTAAATACTTCAATTTGATCTTGGTCTTCTCCCCTAGTAAAATCCAAACCAACTTCACCAATATATCTACTTGTTTTTACAAATTCATGAAATATTGGTAGTTGTGATTTAAATTGTTGAACCAATTCAGGATGTAACCCTAACGCAAATCTTACATACTTGTATTCAATGTATTCTCTAATATACTTTTTATACAAATCAGGGACATTAGTTACAACTATTGTATAGCTACGTGAACTTTCAATATAATTAATGCAATCCTTCATATTTTTATACAAATCAATATGAGCATGGGTATCGTATTTAAGAATTTTCATTATACTCCTCCAGTAGACTTTTCAGTTCAGTTATTCCCCGCTTATATATCGATTCATATCTTTCAATATTATCCATTAATGGTCCAGATGTTTGAATTGTTAAAAAGGCTTTTTTCTCATCATATTTCTGTAGGCCAAGCAAATAGGAATTTAGATTTGTTCTCGCTGTATCTCCGGATGTAAAGTTTGGATCATAATATTGTGTACTTTCATCAAATCCTGCCTTCTGTATCGATGCCCTACGGATTACACACGGTAGACATGTTCCACAATGTTGAGTTTCACTTTCACCACGCATTCGGCCAACATCAGGATGCGAGCATGACATAGTTTGTGCAATATTTTTCTTCAAAAAGTCCTGATTCTTACATTCAATTATCATTTCACCCTTGGTCTTAAATTGATATGGATTTTTAATATGAATCTTAAATCCCAACTCGTCTAGAAGTTGCTGGAGTAGTCCCATATAGTATGGGTGTGTCGTCCGGGTACTACTAGTGCCCATTCGGGAATAAGTAAGTGGAACATTTAATGAAATAAACCCATTCTCCGGCACAATTAAATCCATATCTCCTTCAAAACAGGATGCTAAAGCTATAGCATGAGAGAAAAACATAAAGGATCTGGCCCGCATTGTATCTTCTATTCCTCCAGGGGGAGCAGCAAAGAATGAAAAGAAATTGTTATCACTGATTTTAAATTCTTTAATAAATTCCTTTTGCAACAACTCTTGATACTCTCGTACGCCTTTACCTCCACCGTAATGACTAACAAATATTGTATCATTTACATTGTCCTGTAGCAGGTCAATAGCTCCGATAAAGGAATCCAATCCACCCGAAAACATACATATACTATTGGCATGGATCTTTACTTTTTTACTTTTTTCGTATTTATCTCGATACACTTTTTCTTTGTCGGTAAAGTCCCTTTTGCGGAAACTTACCTTCCAGTTATCTCCACTTAGGAAATCAAGAATAACCTTTATCAATTCCTTTTTTTCATTCATACTCTCAATGTTTAAAACCGGGAGATGGATATGTATGTCTCTTTTCCAACCATCCGCTGCGTCTTTTCGTAAAAAATACCGATCTGCACCGTATACCGCCAAAGATAGCATCAATATATCTATGCCTTTAGTACTTATATAGTTGGGCAATGTCTCCAGTTGTGAATTCCAGAATGTATAACGATAATCATTTATTTCACATAATTTTCCGCCTTCAGGAACTGGGTAATCATCTTCCGCATTAAACTTGTATACTAATTCCACTGATATTTCACCTCCATGCGTCTATTAATAACTAAAGATAGCCTTCAAATGCCTGGTAGCATTTAATGAATAAGTTATTTATCTCATTGGGTATACTTTTTGAAGAATAATCCAGTGTTTCAGGATGAATTTCTCTTACTCTTAATTCGACCTTAACCTTTACATAATCCTTAAGTTCTTGTTCCTTTTGCACCGCAACCTTAGGATTATTTTCATACTTCTCAAATCTACTTTGAAGATCGCTCATGACCCTTTTAAAAATATATTCACTCATAAAGACCTCCAAGATTTTCCTGAAAGTAAGTTCATCGATTCGCCGTAACGATTCTATATCTCCATCATTTTCAGTGATAACCTCATACATCTCAGCTACGGCTTCATTTGCAGCTCCTCTTGCAGCCATGTCTTCTTTAGAATTGGATTTCCCTGATATCACGTTAACTAGTTCCGATAATAGTGATTTGATTCCTTTTCCTACATAGTCAATTTGTAATGACTGCAAAGTCGCTTCAACACCAATATTTCTAAAATCCTGGAGGATCCTTCCTAAACTAACTGCAGTGCTTCTTCCTGCAGCAGATGTTCGAGCCAACTGCTTTGAACCCCCAGATGCTCCTACATAATGATTCATAACACGTCCCCGATTAGATGAAAGACCCTTTACATAGTTTGTCATAGCCGTCTTTGCATCCTTCCACCTAAAGGCAGGGACTATTGGTTGTTCTAGGCTTTTGTCCTGATCATCTGGCTGGTCAGGATCAGCAGAGTCTCCGTTTGACGGCTCCATTTCCTCCGGTTCAGGTGGTATGCCATCATCTTCACTGTTATCTGGAACGGGATCTTTATAGTCATCTGGAAGCAAGGAATTAACTGGTCCGTCAAAAATGCTGGATGTGCCCATATTACCCCTCCCTTTCTGCTGCAATAAAAGAAGTTAATTTTGGATTCTCCTTAACCCAGTTATCTAGTATACTATCAATTTCAGATAATTTTCTTATTTCTCTCCCAAAGTTTCGAACCCGGGGAATATGTGGAGGCTTAATTCTTGTACCATCTATGGATTGCAAACCTTTGATAATACTTACGTGTATGCCTTCCTTTTTACCCCCCCACTCTAGTAAAGCTCTCAATTGCATATCCACAATTTCTGTTGATTCTTTAATCCGGCCAAATAGATGCTCTATAATCAGCGCCACTTCATAGTTGTTAACACTACCTGCATTTTGTATAGCAGAATTAAGACCTGATTGTGTTCCCGCAAGTAGATTCTTTAGAACATCTTGGGCTTCCTTACTAAGTTTGGTTGTTCCTGTTTCATACTGTTTATCAAGAGAAGTTCTTCCAAAATAAAAATAGGGCCTTAAATCTTCAGAACCAATATATGGTTCTTTTTCTATCCAATTTTTTACCCAGCTATCCTCTTCCCAGGTCTTTAATTTTTCAAGTTTATTTAGTTCTCCTTTTTCAAAATACCTTAACTCTATTATACTTCCATCAATATCTATTTCTGCATCTACAAGTTCCGAGAACATTCTAGGTTTGAAATACTCAAGCATCATTATTTTCGAAAGTATTCTTTTATCCAAATCAATTCCTTTATACTTAGCCATATTCATTCGCATTTCCATTGAATTTAAGAATCGCTTACAATGCCTAGGATTGCCATTCAAACCACCAGCCAGAACTGATGAAAGTTGTTTAGCAACTTCTAAGCTAAGTTTTACTTTGTCTCCAATTTCGGAATCATATTCTTTAAGAACTCCATAATCCAATTTGAAATTAAAGAAATTTTCCTTCTTTTTGTCATGAACTAGGGCTATAACCTTTTCAAAATCATCGGTATTTAATTCTTTTTGCATAAATAGCAGAGCTATATATAATTCCACTTCACTAGCACTTAGTCTAGGTATTCTTACAGGATATTGAATAATTTTTTCCAAATACTCCTTTCCTATATCGATTCCATATCCTTCTATTTCATTAAATTTTGTTTGCACGGCATAAGATATATGTCGCTCATCAGCTCCGATAATAAAAACTGTATTTCCGACATACAGAAAAAGCCGGATAGCTTCTAATGTATCAAGAATAGTGTCGGGACTGCATCTATCTAATTCATCAATAAATACAACAAGCCTCTCAATCTTGGTTTGTTTTAATAGCTTATCAAAATTCTCACGAAAAGCATTTAAATCTTCCCTTAATTCCTTGTTACTCAGTTCTGCCTTGATTGTATCTATCCAATCATCTTTAATTACACCATCTGGGGAAGTAACCGCTTTTTCTATAACTGTCGATAATGCAACATCTGCTAAGACATTACTACCTCCAGTTAACAAGAAGCCTGTTCCCGATCGAATTGCTTTTTTAACTAATTTCATTTTATCAATACTCTTATAAAGGCCTGCAATACATTTCTTAGCTGTTTCATCAAGTGAACGATTTTGTTCTATAGTGTCTAAGATATTTCCAAGTAGTGCAGTTTTAGCATCTTCATAATCTTCAAACAGCCATCCATTAAAATAAATACTCTCCGTATCTTTTTCTTCTTTGAGTGAAGTAATACTCATATTGATAAGACTAGATTTACCACTTCCCCAATCACCATACACACCTACTGTAGAGGGAAGAAGGGTATCATCTTTTATAATATTACTAACCGTAACTATCAAATAATCAAAGTCTAGAAAATCAAGTTCTGTTTCACTATCTTTCCACATATCAATTCACCCCCTGAATTGCTCAATACTGCCATTTCTAAGCGCTATCATATCATTCACAGCAATAACAACAAAAGGTTCTAAAGAACTTTTGTTCCTCAGAACCTAAAATTTATAGATTTTACTTTACCTTATAATAATCTACATACCAGTCTGCAAACTTTTGCAGGCCTTCTTCTATTGAAGTTTCAGGTTTAAATCCTATAGCTTTCTGCAATTGATCTGTCGAAGCATAAGTAGCGGGTACATCACCTGGTTTAATAGGTTCAAAAATCTTTTCAAATTGGACTTCTTTTCCTAGAGCTTTACTTAAGACCTTTTCTAACGTTTCAATAAACACCATCAACTTCTCCGGACTATTGTTTCCGATGTTAAAGACTTTATGTTGAACATCACCTTCAGGTGGATTACTTAATAATCGTTCAATTCCTTCAGCGATGTCATCAATATAAGTAAAGTCCCGATATAGATCATTCTCAAAATCACCATTATTGAAGATCTTTATAGGCTCACCATTAAAGTACTTATCTGCAAATCCAAAATAAGCCATATCTGGTCTCCCCATAGGGCCGTAAACAGTAAAGAACCGAAGTCCAGTAGCTGGAATCTTGTAAAGGTGGCTATACGTATGAGCCATCAATTCATTTGATTTCTTTGTAGATGCATAAAGTGATACTGGATTATCTACAAAATCTGTTTCTTCAAATGGAACCTTTTTATTGGCTCCATAAACAGAACTAGACGATGCATATACAAGATGATCCACTGGATTATAT
>JAWJLM010000103.1 GCA_040191315.1 Bacillaceae bacterium S4-13-56
GCGAGTGAATAGAAGCTGTCTATTAACGCAGAATTGGTGAGGCTATTCAAAAAGGAGTGAATAGAGGCTGTCTATTAACGCAAAATTGGTGATGCTATCCAAAAGGGAGTGAATAGAAGCTGTCTATTAACGCAAAATTGGGGAGGTCATCCAAAAGCGAGTGAATAGAAGCTATCTATTGACGCAAAATTGGTGATGCTATCCAAAAGGGAGTGAATAGAAGCTGTCTATTGACGCAAAATTGGGGATGCTATCCAAAAGCGAGTAAATAGAAGCTGTCTATTGACGCAAAATTGGTGATGCTATCCAAAAGGGAGTGAATAGCCCCCGTCTATTAACGCAAAATTGGCGATGCTATCCAAAAGCGAGTGAATAGACCCCGTCTATTAACGCAGATCGCACAAGATCATCCAAAAGCGAGTGAATAGAAGCTGTCTATTAACGCAAAATTGGTGATGCTATCCAAAAGCGAGTGAATAGAATCCGTCTATTAACGCAGATCGCACAAGATCATCCAAAAGCGAGTGAATAGAAGCTGTCTATTAACGTAGAATTGGGGAGGTCATCCAAAAGCGAGTGAATAGAAGCCGTCTATTAACGCCAAATTGGTGATGCTATCCAAAAGGGAGTGAATAGACCCCGTCTATTAACGCAGATCGCACAAGGTCATTCAAAAGC
The DNA here is from genome assembly GCA_040191315.1 of Bacillaceae bacterium S4-13-56. Taxonomy (NCBI): domain Bacteria; kingdom Bacillati; phylum Bacillota; class Bacilli; order Caryophanales; family Bacillaceae; species Bacillaceae bacterium S4-13-56. The sequence goes on from JAWJLM010000103.1 coordinate 679, forward strand.
GAGTGAATAGAAGCTGTCTATTAACGCAGATCGCACAAGGTCATCCAAAAGCGAGTGAATAAAGGCTGTCTATTAACGCAGATCGCACAGGATCATCCAAAAGTGAATGTATAGAATCCACTTAACAACGCAAAACCGAAGATGCAGGTCAAAGCGAGTAAATAGCCCCCACCATTCAACTAACCCAACTTCTCCACTTTACCCCATTAATGCGTTATTCCGATTGCGTTTACAACCTTGAAACCCCGTGATATACTCCTAAACGGCAATTATTCAACTAAATTTTTAATAAAGAATGAAGTATGTCTAAAAACATAAGATACAGTCACGGGGGTGCGTTTAAATGATGATGATGAAAAAGTATCGTAGGCAGCCGATGAGCCCGATTCTTCAAACCATCATTGAATATATTTATGTTATTGTAGGAGCGGCTTTTATTGCTACAGCCTTTAATCTCTTTCTTCTTCCAAACAATGTAGCGTCTGGAGGAGTCGCAGGGATTAGTACGATCACGAAAGCCGTTTTTGGTTGGGAGCCAGCCTTTGTTCAATGGGCTCTTAATATCCCACTTTTTCTTTCGGGTGTCCTTGTTTTAGGGAAAAATTTTGGAATGAAATCGCTAGTTGGCACAATTGTTCTGCCGTTTTTTGTATACTTAACCAGTAATATGGAGGTTGTAACAACTAATCCTCTACTGGGAGCTATCTTTGGAGGAATGGGAGTTGGGATTGGTCTAGGTATCGTGTTTCGTGGAAAAGCATCCACGGGTGGGATTGATGTGGCTGCCCAGATTATCCATAAATTTTCCCATATTTCTTTAGGGCTTTGTATAGCTATGATTGATGGATTGATTGTTATAACCGCAGCTATGGTTTTCAACTTAGAACAAGGACTTTACGCACTGATAGGTCTTTTTGCTACTAGTAAAACGATTGATTTTGTACAAGTTGGGTTTAATTCTTCAAAAAATGTCATGATTATTTCGGATCAAATTGAAGAAATAAGAAAGGCCATATTAGAAGATGTGGATCGTGGAGTCACCATGCTTAGCGGAATCGGCGGTTATACCAATGAAGCAAAAAATATACTTATGTGTGTTGTTCATCAGAACGAATTCATTAAATTGACACAAATCATTAAGCGCGAGGATCCATCCGCTTTTGTCATAGCCATGAATGCCTCCGAGGTTCTTGGAGAAGGTTTTAAAACAAGTTAGTTGGGTATAATAAGCTTGAATTTACTACTAGGGGGGCTAATGAAAGTGAAAAAAATACTCATGGCTGTATTGTTTGGTTCGCTACTTGTGCTGTCTGCTTGTGGAGGAGATGATGAAGCAGAAAACACAGGGAATGACGCTAATACAAACAATACAACTCAAAATGATGCTGCCAATAATGGGGATAATGGAACTGTTGATGTGGCCCAAGCAGAAAAAATTTACAATAACACATGCGCCCAATGTCATGGTGAAAACTTAGAAGGTGTCGGTGGACCAAATTTAACACAAATTGGTGCCAAGTATGACAAAAGTGAAATTGAGCACATAATTAACGAAGGTCAAGGTGGAATGCCAGGGGGAATGGTAACGGAGGAAGAAGCAACTCTCCTTGCCTCTTGGTTATCAGAAAAACAATAGTTCGCGAGATATGAATTTAGATCACTTTCCAACATGGAAGTGGTCTTTTTTTCTGTCAGAAGTTTATCTCGCATGAACGGGCAGCCAACCAAGAAGCAAGCTTCACCAACAAGGATGAATAATTTAATGTTTTATTATTATGGAGTATGCCTCCACCTCAAGTATTAAGTGAAACGAAAAGATGTAGGCAGGGGATAAAAGTATTTCTTAACGAAAACGACCAAGTGAATCATTCAACTTCTATGTAAGATTTAACAATCAAACAAAAATATGTATAACTTTGTAGATTTATAGTATAGATTGCACAGATTAGCTTTGCTACAATAGGTGTATCGACAAAAAATAGGGTTCTTTTGCTCCTTTAAAAGAATATGACATGTCTGAAATGAAAATGTAATAATTTTTTGTCAAAAAAAATAGAATTTCGATGTTATAATAAGAAGCGTTAATATGTAGAAAAGAACTTTGAGTCATCTAGATAACACTACAACTTTAGATTACAGGTGGGAAGCTAAATGATTGAAATGCAAGGTGTTTATAAAACTTACTCAAATGGAGTTATTGCTCTTAATGGTATAGACGTTAAAATTGACCAAGGTGAATTTGTTTATGTGGTAGGTCCTAGTGGCGCTGGGAAATCTACTTTTATTAAGTTGATGTATCGTGAAGAAAGGCCGACAAAAGGAACGATTATCATCAACAATACTTCTTTATCCAAGGTAAAGGAAAGAATGATTCCACAACTTCGCCGTGATATAGGAGTGGTGTTCCAGGACTTTAAGCTACTTCCAAAGCTCTCAGTCTATGAAAATATCGCGTTTGCTCTAGAAGTAATTGAAGAGTCTCCAAGTCAAATCCGTAGACGAGTAATGGAAGTATTAGACCTCGTCAAGTTGAAAAATAAGGCTCGATTTAAACCGGACGAGCTTTCTGGTGGAGAACAGCAACGTGTATCGATTGCACGTGCGATTGTTAATCATCCGAAGCTAGTTATAGCGGACGAGCCTACAGGAAACTTAGATCCTGAGACGTCTTTGGATATCATGCGAATTTTTGAAGATATCAATGCGCAAGGAACAACGATTGTTATGGCAACACACAGTAAAGATATTGTGAATCGTTTCAAAAAACGCGTCATTGCTATTGAAAATGGTCTAATTACCCGTGACGAGGTTAGAGGAGGTTACGGTTATGAAGCTTAGAACCATTGGAAGGCATTTTCGTGAAGGTGCAAAAAGTGTTTGGAGAAATGGGTGGATGACAGTTGCATCTGTAGGAGCTGTTACAACGACCCTTCTTCTCGTAAGTTTCTTCCTAGCTATTATGCTGAACTTAAATGAAGTAGCAAACAATCTAGAGGAAGATGTTGAAATTAGAGCTTTAATCGAGCTAACTGCAGACCAGGCACAAATTGAAGCCTTAGGAAAACAGATTGAAAGAATTCCTGAAGTATCCTCGGTTGTATTTTCATCAAAAGATCAAGAACTTCAAAATTTAATTGCTAGTTTAGATGATGATGTATGGAAACTATACGAGCAAGATAACCCACTTAATCATGCCTACATTGTTAAAACGAAGGACCCCTTAGAAACAATCAATGTAGCCAAAGAAATTGAAACTTTTAACAACGTATTTCAGGTGAATTATGGACAAGATGTGGTTCAAAATCTCTTTACTTTCAATAACTATGCAAGAAGCGTAGGGATTGCCTTAATTGTTGCCTTAATATTGACGGCAACCTTCCTAATTTCAAATACGATCAAGATTACCATAATGGCTCGCAGTAGAGAAATTGGAATTATGAAGCTTGTCGGTGCAACCAACTGGTTTATTAGGTGGCCATTCTTCGTAGAAGGTATGCTGCTTGGAGTTTTAGGAAGTGTCCTTCCTGTGGCAGGTCTCCTAGTTGGATACAATTATCTAGTAGAGAATTCAAGCATGTTTACAAAATATAAATTCATTGAACTTTTACCTTTTAACCCATTTGCGTGGCAATTATCACTGATGATTGTCTTGATTGGAGCTATCATTGGAATATGGGGAAGTGTGATGAGTGTCCGCAAGTTTTTAAAGGTTTAAAAGATTACTAGTAAATGATCACAGGGTCTAGGGGAGGAGAAAGCGTAGATGAAGAGGATTTTATCTTACAGCACCATACTCGCTGTACTACTTCTATTACTCGTACCAGAAGCCACACTAACAGGTGCAGCAGGTTTATCAGATGTTAATAAAAAAATCGAAGAGCTTAATGAAAAGAAAAAAGAGTTGAATGAACAAAAAGGAAATCTGAGTTCGGAAGCAAAAACAACCGAACAAAAAATAGAAGAAAATCAGCAACAACAAGCACAGGTTAATCAACGGATCATCAAGTTACAGGATGAAATTGAAACAACGGAAAAGAGTATCGGACTTAAAGAACAAGAAATAGCGACAAATGTAAAAGAAATTGATGAAACGGACAAAGAGATAAAGCAACTTGAAACAGAAATAGAAGAAATGCAAGAAAGAATTGTGAAGAGAGATGAGCTATTAAAAAATCGTCTCCGTTCTCTTCAACAAAGTGGTGGGGAGGTTAGTTATTTAGAGGTTATAATGGGTGCACAAAGCTTCGGTGACTTTTTAAACCGTGCCACTGTAGTAAATAAAATCATGGACCAAGATAAAACTATTTTGGAAACTCATGTGTCCGAGAAAGAATCATTGGAAAATAAAAAAGTAGAAGTAGAAGATAAGAAGCAATCTTTGATAAAGAAAAAAGAAGACTTAGAAACACAGAAAAAGGAATTAGAAACTCTTCAAGCATCTTTAGCAGATAAAGTGGCAGAGCAGGAAGTACTACTTGCACAACTAGAGACTGAGGAATCAGAATTAGAAGAGTATAAATTAACCCTAGCTCAAGAGCAAGAAATTGTTCGTAGAGAGGCAGCAGCTCTTCAACAGGCAATCAAGCAGGCTGAAGAAGAAAAGAAAAGGTTAGAACAACTCTCACAGTCTAATTCTTATTCTGGTGGAGGCGGATTTTTCGCCTGGCCAGCAGGTACGAGAAATACAACTTCCGAGTTTAATCCATACCGTTTGCATCCTATATATAAAATTGTAAGACCCCATAGAGGGTTAGATATTGCTGCACGCGGCGATATCCCAATTTACGCTGCTGAATCTGGTGTGGTTTACATAGCGGATCGGTATTACGAGGGCTATGGCGCAGCAGGATTTGGGAATGTTGTGTTTATTACTCACTGGTTAAATGGTCAAGTGTACACGACGGTTTATGCTCATATGAGAGACATGAATGTAAGTGAAGGACAAACAGTTACAAGAGGACAACAAATCGGCTGGATGGGATCTACTGGTGATTCTACTGGACAGCATCTCCACTTTGAAGTCCATGAAGGTGGATATGGAAATGCCGTTAATCCTCGTAAATATTTACAGTAAAGGGTATAGTCAATTAGAGGGGATCTTCCCGACCGTTTAACGGGCAGCCAACAATGAAGCAAGCTTTACCAACAAGGATGAAAAATGTAATGTTTTATTTTCATGGGTGTAATACCCCCGCCTCAAGTCCTAAGGGAAACGAAAAGAGTAGGTAGGGTATAAAATGCCAGTAAATGTCCGATTGGTTCAAAGGCCTTTAGGTCATACCCTTGGAGCTAATAATCAGTGGGGGGACGCCCACTGATTGAAGTTTCACTTTATACAGGATAAATTTTACTAGACATGAAATAGAAATATGTGGCATAAAATAAATAGTGAGAAGGCATCGCACTTATCGGTGGGATGCTTTTTTGTTAAGATAAGAAAATATAAAATTTGTCTAGCTCCAGCGAAAAAGCTTCATTGAGTAATCTTCGAAGTTTTTGCCCCGAGTAAGGAAAGCTACATAGAGCTACTTCGCAGAAACAACTTGTTTCGAAGGGCGCTTGCGCTTTTCTAATCCACTATCAGAATTTATAATTTTAGTTGGGTGATAGTATAAGAAAAACTAGGGCTTTCGCCGGGGTAAGCCAAGTTTCTCTAAACAAATAAGAAAACTTTAATATTTGCAAAAGTGCAACTTAAGCATTCAATATTATGTCTTACTATCGAATGCTAAGTTTTCTAAATTTGTTTATTTTTTGCTATGATAGAAAAAGAGAATGTGTAGGGGTGATTAAATGAATGTAAAAAAACGGTATGTCGCATTGCTTATGGTAGTGTCTATGTTCTTAGGGGCTGCGGCTACATATGCTGGCGTTCAGCTGGCAGAATTTAGAAGTGATGTGGCGGACAAGTCTGCTGACAATGGATCTGTTACGCAAAACGGGGAATCCCCTACAGATACAGACGATCCAGTTGAAGAAGGCCCTCAAGAAGGTGGATTGGAAGATCTACTTCCATCTGAAGAGTTCAGCAAAATTCTTCAAGCTTATTCCCTAATCTCAGAGGAATTTGTTCATGATATGGATAGTACTGATCTAGTGGAGGGTGCAATCGAAGGGATGGTAGAAAAGCTCGAAGACCCCTACAGTGTGTATATGGATAAGGAGACTATGGAACAGTTTGCGGATTCCATTGGATCATCCTTTGAAGGAATTGGAGCAGAGGTAAGTATGGTTGAAGGCAAGGTTACCATTGTGGCTCCATTTAAGGAATCACCTGCAGAAAAAGCTGGCTTAAAGCCGAATGATCAAATTATTTCTGTTGATGGGGAATCCTTAGAAGGACTAAACCTATTTGATGCTGTCAACAAAATCCGTGGGGAAAAGGGAACAACAGTTACATTAGAGGTGCTTCGAGCAGGTGTATCGGAACCTCTGGAAATTGATGTTGTTCGTGATGAAATTCCAATTGAAACCGTTTATTCTGAAATAAAAGAAGTGGATGGTAAAAAAGCTGGAGTTATAGAAATCACCTCTTTTTCAGAAAAAACAGCACAGGAATTTTCAACACAATTAAAAGAGCTTGAAGATCAAGGAATCGAAGGATTAGTCATTGATGTTCGTGGCAATCCTGGTGGACTGTTCACTACGGTGCAGGATATCGTTCAGCACTTTATTACAAATGAAATGCCTTATGTTCAAATAGAGGACCGAAATGGAAAGGTAGACAAATACTTTTCTAAAAATAGCAAGCCAAAGGATTATCCGGTCAATATTTTAATTAATGAGGGCAGCGCTTCTGCTTCTGAAATTTTAGCAGCTGCCTTTAGAGAAGCAGGAAATTTCGAACTTATCGGAACAACTTCTTTTGGTAAAGGTACTGTTCAACAAACCATTCCATTAGGAGATGACGGAAGTACTTTAAAACTTACTTTATTTAAATGGTTAACTCCAGAGGGAAACTGGATTCATGAAAAAGGGGTAGAACCAACGATTAAAGTAGAACAACCAGAATATTTTTACTCCAATCCAATTCCAAAGGATGAAGTGGTAAATGAGCAATCAAGTGAAGACAAAGTAAAAAATGTTCAGATTATGTTAAAAGGAATCGGATTTACCCCTGGGAATACGGATGGAGAATTTGATAATGGTACTAAAAAAGCTATTGAAGATTTCCAACGTGACCAAGGATTGGATGTTACAGGTGAAGTAAATAAAGAAACTGCAGTGAAATTAGAAGATACCATTGTAGAAATGGCCAGAGATCCAAAAAATGATCTCCAAATGAAAAAAGCCTTAGAAGTTCTCTTCCAATAGAAAGCAGGATTTTCTATAGCTTTAAGCGAATAGATTACCGTAGTTGGTATGACCGACTACGGTTTTTCTTTTAAAGGCTCTACTAATTGGGAATCTTTTCATATGTAATAGGTTACAAGTGGCAGAAAAATATAATAAAATAATATTATAGATTAGATAGGCGAGGAGGCAGCGGAGTGGAAGAGTGGGGAATCGAATTATTAATAGGAATAGGAAAAACATTTTTGCTTCCAAGTTTATATTGGGGTTTTTTGGTGATATGGATCTCTTCCCTTATTAGAATCAGAGAGGAAAGAGAATCCTTAGGAGTACGTGTCTTCCCCCTTTTCTCTGAATTAAATGGCACGGTAGGTTTTGGATTATTATCTGGATTGATACTCTCTGTCTTTTTAATAGGTTTTTCCATCTCTCTCCCATTTGAAGTTTTTTTAATCTACTCGTTAGTTATGATTTTATTTAGCGCTGCTATTCGTTTTACATGGACAAGCCCTGCCTACACTCTTGGTGTTACATATTTATTAGTTTTACTTGTTCTTGGAATGGAGTGGAATTGGATTCCTTCCTCCATCTATTCTGCTTTTGATCACACTTCTCTTCCTGCAATAGCTATTTTAATTGCCCTTCTTCTTTTCGTAGAGGCATTCTTTATCTTGAGACAAGCGGACGCCCCCACATTCCCCATGATTCGCAAAGGGCATAGAGGGAAACCTATCGGACAACAGCAGTTCAAAAAAGGGATATTTGTTCCTTTTCTTTTATTAATACCTGGTGTAGGTGGTGTGGAAGCTTTAGTTCCATGGTGGCCAACCTTTGATATCAATGGGGAATCATTTGGATTTTTATTGGTCCCGTTTTTCTTTGGAGTCGAGCATGTTTTTCAAGGATTCCATCCAACCATAGGGAAAAGAATGTTAGGAAGATATTTATTTATCTTATCATTGGTTATTTTAGCCATAAGTATTGTTAGCATTTGGATCCCAATTGCGTCCCTATTTGCAGTTCTGGTTGGAATTATAGGAAGAGAAATCTGTTCCTTAGTCGTTCGTATGAAGGATCAAGCCAAAAATCCATACTTCTCCATTCAACCTGATGGCCTTTATATCGTTGGGGTGATCCAAGGGTCTCCAGCTGATCAAATGGGACTACGAATTGGAGAGAGAATTGAAAAAGTAAATAATCGTCCAGTTGCTTCTGAAAAAGATTTTTATAATGCTCTTCAAGCGAACGGTGCGTATACGAAGCTAGAGGTAAGAGGGGAATCAGGTGAAATTCGCTTTGCTCAGAGGGCAACCTATGAGGGTGAACATCATGAATTAGGCCTTATTTTCCTCAAGGAAGAAGAAAACTGGGAGGACTATAACGAAAAATAAAAGGAGGCTATCATCCGTTGGGGTGATAGCCTCCTTTTTTTGGCAGATAGTAAAGTATAAAACTTTCCTATCTCCATAAGAGCAACTAAGGCTTGGCGAATGCTAAGTTTTTCTAATACTATCAGAATTTATAAATTTTGTCGGTTGATAGTATAAGTAAAACTAAGGTTTGTCGTAAGCCAAGTTTTTTCTAATTAGTAAGTGAATGCAGTTCCAACGATGATTAATAAGATGAATAGAACTACAATTAACGCGAAGCCATTTCCAGTTCCTCCATTGTATCCATAGCCGTATCCACCATAAGTGTATGGTGCGCATCCGTAGTTGTCATAACCGTACATGTGCATAATCGCCACCTCCATGAAGATTTTTAAACATCTATCCCATCATTGATTAGTAACCGTAAGAAGTTCCCACAATGATTAGAAGAATAAATAATACTACTAATAAATAGAAGTTACCTACTACGCCATCAGACATGTCGACATTCCTCCTTTTTGAGTTGGAAAAACTTTTTGATTGATGGTGTACACCCATAATATATGTGTTCACCCAGAAAATGACTGGGTCATTCGCACAGATTTGGGCAATTTATTTAAAAAATTTGTAGTTTAGAAGACGGACAAGCTTTCATGTGACTTATTTGTGACAAGTTTAAATGAATGAGATAAACACCTTTTACCACTATAAAAACAGTTTAGATAGGTTTTAATATTTATTTCATCTTGTAGCCACAAATTGTTCACAAGAAAGGGTGTTTTGAGTGACTTGAATCACTTGTGGGAGTCTCAGTCGGCCTTATGATTAGGGTGAAAGGAAAACAAAGACCTTTCAGTGCCTGCTAGCAGCTTTTAATAACTTGGCAACAGTGTTTAACTAGAAAGTCAATAAAATTAAACAATGGGGTGTTTACTATGAAAAAGTTTAATTTAGTCGGACTAATTTTTAGTGTCGTATTTCTACTGTTTACGATTGTTGGTTGTTCAAGTGATAATGAGGATCAGGCTAAAAATGATAATAATCAAAAGCAGGATACAAATGATGTAGTGCAAGCTGAGGAAACCCAAAGCACTATCTTCGCTCCTCATAAAGATGTGAATCAAGAACCAGTACCGTTGAAAATGGAAAGAAACGGATCAGACGTATATATCGAAATGACTTCTCAAATTACAGACATTCCTATTACAAAAGATTTTATCTATAAAGCATGGACATTTAATGGAGAGGCTCCAGGGCCAGTTGTTGTAGTAAATGAAGGGGATACCATTCACTTCACTTTAAAAAATATCGACCCAGCCATTCCACATAGTATGGACTTTCATGCAGTACACGCAGCACCAAATAAAGATTTTGCCGACGTAATGCCCAATGAAGAAGGAACTTTTGTATACCAAGCATCTAAACCAGGTGTATTCATGTACCACTGTGGAACTAAACCAGTATTAGCGCACATCGCAAACGGAATGCACGGAACTATTATTGTGAAACCTACAGACGGGTATCCTACTGATGATGAAATAGATCGCGAATATGTAATCATTCAAAACGAGTGGTATAAGTACAATGATATGGATGATATGACAAACGGAGTACCATCTCAGGTTGTATTTTCTACAAAAGCTCTTAAAGAAGGTCAACCTAACACAAATGGAACAACCACTAGCTTAGTAGATTCTCCACTTACTGCTAAAGTTGGTGACAAAGTTCGTTTTTACGTAAATAACGTAGGTCCAAATGAAGTAAGCTCCTTCCACGTGGTAGGAACTATATTCGATGATGTCTATATCGACGGTAACCCATACAACCACATGATGGGTATGCAAACTGTTTTATTACCTGCAAGTGGTGGAGCGGTAGTTGAATTTACTGTTAAGAAAGCTGGAAACTATCCAATCGTTACACACCAATTTAACCACGCACAAAAAGGTGCTGTAGGAATCTTGAAGGTAACCGAAGATGGTCAAGATGACGGTGAAGCAGTAAGCGGACATTAATGAAATTTAAGCAAGGCAGCTCCTAGTGGGTTGCCTTGCTTTTTGTATGTCCGGTGTTTGCTAAGTTTAGGTTAATGTTTAAGTTTGGGCTGGCGCGAAGGATTGGTAAATTTGCTTTCAAATTAACGAAAGTGGCGAGGAATCGGCGCTGATTTTGTGGAGACGCGCGAAATCCGGGGAGACGCGTGCGGACTGGAAGTTGACGCACGGCAACCGGAAATAGACGCGCGTGGCCCAGAGATAGACGCGCGAAATCCGGGGAGACGCGTGCGGACTGGAAGTTGACGCACGGCAACCGGAAATAGACGCACGCCAACCGGAAATAGACGCGCGCCAACCAAAAATAGACGCACGCGGCCCAGAGATAGACGCGCGAAATCCAGGGAGACGCGCGCGGACCGGAAATAGACGTGCGCCAACCGAAAATAGACGCACGCGGCCCAAAGATAGACGCGCGAAATCCGGGGAGACGCGCGGGGACTGGAAGTTGACGCACGCCAACCGAAGATAGACGCGCGCGGCCCAG